>JAFXAN010000015.1 GCA_017517035.1 Clostridia bacterium | reverse complement strand
TCCTTTACGGGTATTTGTTTGATGTTTGAGCCATCCGAGACATTTGAGCCGAGTGGCAAACCCAAGAGCATGCTTGCGTTTGCTAAAGCGAAGATGAAGGGGGCGGGTGTGGCAGTTGCATTTACGGTTATTACAACGGTGATCGCTTCGCTCATCGGTATTATCGAGCCCGCATTTTCCCGCATTTTTATCGACCGATTGCTGACGGGACAAAACCCCGACTGGTTCATACCGTTTATTTGGGCACTTGCCGCGCTATCGGGTATACAGATTATCATATCGTTTATACAAGCCGTATTTGCGGCAAGGATCAATGCGAAGATTGCCGCAGTTGGCAGCACCACGTTTATGTGGAAGGTGCTCCGAATGCCCATGGAGTTCTTCTCACAGCGAATGGCAGGCGATATCCAACAAAGAAAAGGCTCCAATGCTTCTATCGCATCCAGCCTTGTAAATACCTTTGCCCCTCTTATTATTGAGGCGTGTATGATGGTGTTTTATTTGGTGGTTATGATTCGATACAGCGTGCTTTTGACGTTGATCGGAGTAGCTTCCATCTTCATCAATATGTTTGTTTCTCGCTTTATTTCAAAGAAGAGAGTCAATATTACCCGTGTTTCTATGCGTGACGCAGGAAAGCTTGCGGGTGCTACCGTTGCCGGAATTGAAATGATCGAGACGATCAAGGCGAGTGGAGCTGAAAACGGATTCTTTGAAAAATGGGCGGGCTATCAGGCGAGCGTAAATACCCAAAAGGTCAGGTTTGCAAAGCTCAATCAGTATCTCGGTCTGATACCTCAGTTAGTATCCTCTCTTACGAACACGGCAGTATTGATTGTCGGCGTGTATTTGACGATCGAGGGACAGTTTACAATCGGTATGGTAATGGCGTTCCAAGGCTTCCTTGGTTCCTTCCTTTCACCCGCTCAAACACTGATTTCGGCAGGTCAGACCTTGCAGGAAATGAGAGCGGAAATGGAACGTATCGAGGACGTTATGCAGTATCCTACTGACGTGACCTGCTTGAACGATACGGAGCTTGACGAGAATGCAGAGTACGACAAGCTTTCGGGTAACGTAGAGCTTCGTAACGTAACATTTGGCTACTCCCGTCTTGCAGAGCCTCTGATCCGCGATTTCAACCTCACCTTGAAGCCGGGTAGCCGTGTTGCTTTTGTCGGCACGTCGGGTTGCGGAAAGTCAACCATTTCAAAGCTCATTTCGGGACTTTATCAGCCCTGGAGCGGAGAGATTTTGTTTGACGGGAAGCCTATAACCCAAATTGACAGAAGCGTGTTTACGGGTTCTCTTGCAGTCGTTGACCAGGATATTATTTTGTTTGAAGATACTATTGCCAACAATATCAAGATGTGGGACTCCTCCATTGAGGACTTTGAAATGATTATGGCAGCCCGTGACGCACAGCTCCACGAGGACATTATGCAGCGTGACGGCGGTTATAATTACAGGATCACCGAGGGTGGTAAAGATTTCTCGGGAGGTCAGCGTCAGAGAATGGAAATTGCCCGAGTGTTGGCTCAGGATCCCACGATCATTATTCTTGACGAGGCAACCTCGGCACTTGACGCCAAGACTGAGTATGAGGTCGTCAAATCTATCAAGGACAGAGGAATTACCTGTATCGTGGTTGCTCACCGACTCTCTACTATTCGTGATTGTGACGAGATCATCGTAATGGATCACGGCAACGTTGTAGAGCGTGGTACACACGATGAACTTTACGCTCAGGACGGCTTCTACACGAAGCTTGTTTCGAGCGATTAAGGAGGTAGCACGAACAATGAAGTTATCTATGATTTCAAATTTGAGTGGTTCGTGCCGAAATTCGTGCGTTGCCCGAATTTCCAAAGCAGATAGGAGGGCGGCATATGGGATGGTTTGATGAACAAATAAGACTCAGAAAGAAAAACGACGACTCGGTGTTCGAGGAAGCCTTTGTCGGAATGGCTGATGCGGTTCTCGGCTCAAAAATGTCGTCCGCGTTCACGAGCGACGAAGCCAAGGCTCAAGGCGCAATTGAAGAGATACTGAAATTCTATAAGGTAAAACAACGCGAGGTTCCCGATTCTGTCAAGGGATTGAACGACAGATTGGAATATTTGCTCCGTCCGCACGGCATTATGCGTCGAAACATCAATCTTGAAAAGGGTTGGTATAAGGACAGTATCGGAGCCGTACTTGGTACGCGGAAGGATGATGGAAGTATCGTTGCGTTTATTCCCAAAGGACTCTCCGGATACGTTTACTTTGATGCGCCCACGGGTAAGTGGGTGAAGCTGTCGAAAAAGACGGAAGCTCTCTTTGAAGATGAAGGAATTTGCTTCTATAAGCCGTTTCCTCTTACCAAACTGACAGTAAGAACGCTGATGCGTTATATTTTGAACACACTTTCCACGGCAGACTTTGTGTTGGTTATACTCGCAACTCTTGCGGTATCACTCATTGGTTTACTCTCCCCGAAGCTTAACAATCTCTTAATGGGTACGATCGTTGAAAGCGAAAGTATGCGGCTGCTCTTCGGCATAACTATCTTTATGGTGTGCGTAACGATATCCTCGCTGCTCATCCGTGCAGTAAAGACACTGATTATGACGAGAATCAACACGAAGATGGATCTGTCGGTACAGGCGGCAACGATGATGCGTGTGCTGTCACTCCCCGCAGACTTCTTTAAGCAATATAGCGCAGGTGAGCTTTCCAGCAGAGCGCAGTATATTCAGTCTCTCTGCTCGATGCTCATTTCCACAGTACTCAATACGGGACTTACTTCCATCTTCTCGCTGATATACGTATCGCAGATTTTTGAGTATGCTCCCGCACTCGTTGTGCCTTCGCTGTTGATTATTTTTACTACCATCTTGTTTTCTCTGATTACGACGTTCTATCAGATGAAGTATTCAAAAAAACAGATGGAAATTGCTGCCGAGGAAAGCGGTATGAGCTACGCTCTGATTACGGGCGTACAGAAGATAAAGCTTTCGGGTGCGGAAAAAAGAGCCTATGCAAGATGGTCGAAGCTCTATGCAAAGCAGGTGGAGCTAACGTATAATCCGCCAATGTTCCTGCGTGCGAATGGCGCGTTCTCTTCGATCATATCCCTTACAGGTGCTCTCGTAATGTACTTTATGTCGGTTCAAAGCGGCGTTTCGGTGGCCGATTACTACGCTTTTAATACCGCATACGGTATGGTCAGCGGCGCGTTTATGTCCCTTGCCGGTATTGCCACCACCATTGCTCAGTTTAAGCCTATTTTGGAAATGGCAAAGCCGATTATGGATGCAGTTCCAGAGGTTTCAGAGGGCAAGCTGGTGATCGACCGTCTTTCCGGCGGTATTGAGCTGAACAATGTCTCTTTCCGTTACAATGAGAATATGCCCCTCGTGGTAGATAATCTCTCGCTCAAGATCCGTCCCGGTCAGTACGTGGCTATTGTTGGCGCTACGGGATGCGGAAAATCTACGTTGATGCGTATTATGCTTGGATTTGAAAAGCCGGGGAAGGGTGCCGTGTACTATGACGGAAAGGATCTCAGCGGTATCGACCTCAAATCCTTGCGCCGCAAGATCGGTGTTGTGATGCAGAACGGTAAGCTTTTCCAAGGCGATATTTTCTCGAACATTACCATATCCGCGCCGCAGCTCTCTATGGATGAAGCTTGGGAGGCGGCTGAGATGGCGGGAATTGCCGAGGATATCCGAAGAATGCCGATGGGAATGCACACCATTATCTCCGAGGGCTCGGGCGGTGTTTCGGGTGGTCAGCGTCAGCGCTTGATGATTGCTCGTGCTATTGCGCCGAAGCCAAAGATTTTGATGTTTGACGAGGCAACGAGTGCCCTTGATAATCTTACGCAGAAGATCGTTTCCGATTCTCTCGACAAGTTGAAATGTACCCGTATCGTGATCGCACACCGCCTCTCTACCATCAGACAGTGTGACCGTATCATCTATCTCGAAAAGGGACAGATCGTTGAGGACGGTACCTATGACGAGCTGATTGCGAAGAACGGAAAATTTGCCGAGCTCGTTGAAAGACAGCGATTGGATAATTGATATTCAAATTTTGTAAGAATTTTATGCCTTTTCCTTTAGTCGAACAACTCAGATGAAAGGTATAGGCGGAAAGCGAGGATAATGCTTCAATATGAGAGCGAAAAAGATTATATGTCTCGCATTTACAATTCTGACTGTGATGAGTTGTTTTGTTGGATGCGGAACAGGAAATGACGTTAAAACTTATACAACGCTTGATGAGTTGAACGATGCAAAAATCGGGGTTGTAACGGGTACGGTTTTCAGTGTGCTTGCTGATGAGTTGATCCCCAAAGCAGAAAAAATAGAATTTAACTCCGCATCGGATGCATTGATGGCTCTTGATAACGGTAAGATCGATGCTTTTCCTACCGATGAATCGCTTTATTATGCGATGCGCTGGGAAGGAAAAAATTATTCCTTCGTTGAAGAACCGATGGCTACGAGTACATATGGAATGATCTTCGGAAAGGGTGCCAATCAGGATCTTCGAGCTGAATTAAATGCTTTCCTTTCAGATAACAAAGAGACGGTTGCAGTGCTTGAGGCAAAATGGTTTTCCGAAAAAGAGCCGACAGAGTTTATGTCGTATGATGATCTGACTGGAGAAAACGGAACCCTTCGCATCGGAGTATGTAGCTCGGTAAAGCCGTTTGTCTATATGAAAGACGGTAGACTTACGGGATATGATATTGAAATTCTTATATCGTTTGCGCGAGAATACGGATACAAGCTTGATTTTGAAGATACCTTATTTGCCAGCGTCCTTACAGGTGTGTCGATGGGAACATACGATATCGGAGCTTCAGGTTTTTGCATCACGGAGGAACGGGCGGAAAACGTTGATTTCTCAGATGTATATCACACAGAAAATTTAGTAGCTCTCATCAAAGGAACGGATGTCGGTCTTGAGCAGTTCACGAACGCCAATCTCGGAGTTGTGACCGGTTCTCTTTACGGTGGATATTCGCGTGAACAATTTCCCAATGCAACGATCAAAGAATTTAACAACTTTGCCGATGTTTTGATGGCTCTCAAGCAAGGCAAGGTAGACGGTGCTATGTTTGACCGTCCGAATTTTAACTCGTTTAAGCGTGATGATAGCGGGTTGTCTTGTATAACCGTTCCTGCGTATTCCGTTGAAATCGGCTTTGGCTTCCAAAAGAGCGACGAGGGATATGAGTTACAGGGGCAGATGAATGAGTTTCTTGCTGAGCTTCGAGCAGCAGGTGAGATAGACCGTTTGATCGATAAATGGTACGGTGAGACAGAACCGCAGGAAAAGATTCCGTTAAACGAACTGAACGGCAATGGAAAAAAACTGAAAGTATCAATTGACTCAACAAGAAAACCATTTGTTTATATGTACGAGGGTGAGCCGGTTGGCTTTGAGGTTGAAGTTTTGTACCTCTTTTGCCAAAAGTACGGATACACGATTGAGTTGTCCGATATATCCTTTGCCTCAAGTCTTGCCGGACTTGCAGTAGGTAAATACGATCTTGTTTGCGGTGGACTCTATATGACTCCCGAACGCAAAGAAAGCGTAAATTTCAGCGATCCTTATATGGAAGCGGAAGTCGTAATGGCAGTTTACGAGCGAAGCGGATTTGAAAACTTTTTTGCTTCGCTGAGTGAAAGCTTTCAGAAAACCTTCATTCGTGAAAGCCGTTGGAAATTGATTCTTGAAGGTATTGTGACAACTGTGATCATCAGCCTTTTTGCAATTCTCGGCGGCACTGTGCTTGGATTTCTTCTTTACCTTTCGGCAAGATCAAAATATAAGGTGGTTTCAAGGATTACCAAAGTGATTGCCAAGGTGTATTCAAGACTGATTGCGGGTACGCCGGCTTTGGTTATTCTTATGCTGCTCTTCTACGTGGTGTTCGGTCAGATAGATGTTGATGGAATAATCGTAGCAACCGTAGGCTTTGTATTGATTTTCGGCGCCTTTGTTTACGGTCAGCTTGAACTCACCGTGGAAGGTGTAGATAAAGGACAGACCGAGGCTGCGTATGCACTCGGTTATAGCCGTAATAGGACGTTCTTCCGTATCGTTCTTCCGCAGGCTATGAAGATGTTTATTCCGGTATATTCTTCCGAGATTATCGGTCTTATTAAGGCTACGTCAGTCGTTGGCTACATTGCGGTGAACGACCTTACCAAGATGGGCGATATCATCCGAAGCAATACTTACGAGGCATTCTTCCCGCTGATTGCGGTTGCAGTTATTTATTTCCTAATCACTTGGGGTGCATCGGCTTTGTTGAACATTGTTCGTATCAAGCTGGAGCCTAAAAGAAGAAAGAACAAGAACGTTTTGAAAGGAGTCGTAAGATGATTCGTATCGAGCATTTAAGAAAAGAATATCCCAACGCCACTCCTTTAGCGGACGTGAACGTAACCATTAACAAAGGAGACGTTATTTCCATCATCGGACCTTCCGGTACGGGAAAGTCCACGCTCATCCGTTGCATCAATATGCTTGAAACTCCTACTTCGGGTGATATATGGGTGGACGGTGTGCGCATTACGGATAAGAAATGCGACATCAACAAGGTCAGACAGAAGATGGGGATGGTGTTCCAGTCATTCAACCTTTTCAATCATATGAACGTAATTGAAAATATTATGGCGGCTCCAATGGATCTGTTAAAAAGAACCAAGCAGCAGGCATATGATGAGGGAATGAAGCTTCTCCGTATGGTAGGTCTTGCGGATAAGGCGTTCAATTATCCGGATGAGCTTTCCGGTGGACAAAAACAGCGTGTGGCTATTGCGAGAACGCTGGCAATGGAGCCGGAGGTGATATTGTTTGACGAGCCTACCTCTGCGTTGGATCCGACTATGGTAGGAGAAGTGCAGGCGGTAATTCGTGAGCTTGCCCGTCAGGGACTTACGATGATGATCGTTACACACGAAATGCGCTTTGCAAGAGAGGTTGCCAATCGTGTATTTTATATGGATGAGGGCGGGATTTACGAGGACGGTTCGCCTGACGATATATTCGAGCATCCCAAGCGTGAAAGAACCGTTCGCTTTATCAAGCACATCAAGGTATTTGAACACTTCATTGACTCCAAAGACTTTGACTTTATCGGCTTGAACAGCAAAATTGAGGAATTCGGCAGACGAAATCAGATCTCGCAGAAAGCCATTTACCGTGTTCAAACGATTTTTGAAGAGCTTTGTGTGCAGATCATTCTTCCCGAGCTTTCCGATGACTTTAATTTGCATATTGCCGTTGAATACTCGCAGGATGAGGAATCCGTTACTATGCAAATCAAATATAGCGGCAATCCCCTTAACCCGATGGATTCCGATAATTTGCTTTCTTTGAAGATTGCTGAAAATGCTGCACAGAGCATTGAATACCAAGCAATAAACACCGATGGCTTTACAAATCTCGTGAT
>JAFXAN010000118.1 GCA_017517035.1 Clostridia bacterium | reverse complement strand
GAGCACTTACAGCAGAGCAAAAAATCTTCGCTCGTCGAAGTTTTTTGTCTGCGTTGGTTCAGACTTAAAAAGGGAGATACCCAAGGGGGAACGCCTTGGGAGACTTTTGCTTCCTTTGGGGCGGGCCAAAGGAAGTGCCCGCCGGCATGAGGCGCTAAACAGTAACTAACTTCTTCTCAGATAAACAATTCCCGTATACTATCATTCAGCAAATCCAACAGTTCGCTAAATTCCTGTTTTCAAATCAATTATAAACAGAAGGTGCCATCTCCCGTTGAGATGGCACCTTTTATATTAGTCAAGGTGAAAAACATTATCAAGGTCGATGGAAACGGGACTTTCATCCGCATTTGTCTCCATCAGCGGTGCCATGAAGTGCCACCAACGGCGGCAGACCTCGGCATCGGCAGATTTCGCCCATTTTTCCTCACTTTCGATCTCGATATATCCGAAAAGGATATTGGTCTCCTTATCAAGAAAGATAGTGTAGTTTTTTCCGCCGCGTTCGTGGATCATATCCTTCATTTCATCCCAAATCTCGTTATGGCGCTTTTCATATTCCTCTGCCATACCCTCATAGAGCTTCATTTTAAAACCTTTTATCATTATCAGTTCTCCTCACAAAATTTTTCTATCCAAAGAACATTATGCTTTTCATTCGGGTCGTCCTTTATCACCTTGAGAATCGCATTTGCAGCCTTTTTCATTGCCTCAATGTCAATTGCAGCAGGCTCGCTTCCCACAAATCTCTCAAAATTCTTATATTTGATCTTATCAACAGTTTCCTCACAAAGGTCAAGTCCCTTTATAACAAAGTCTCTGCCATAGCATGGGGTTGAAAATTCTGTCCTATCATGAGTTATAGCCTTCAGGACAAGGTCACTTATCTGACTGTTACAATCCTTTGTTGAGTAAGAATCTGTGCCGAAGAGAAGCCTATCGGAATATTCCTCAAAGAAATCGTGCCAAGCGTCGATATCTTTTGAGAAGCCATAGAACATTTCTCCGCCGGGTGTAAGATCAAATTTTACATTGGGATATGTCTCAAAAACTCTTCTTGCCTCGTCCATTTTGTTTGAAAGGAAGAAGAAATGAGCAAAGGTTACATTGAGCTTCGGATGCTTATCGAGCATACGGAATTTTTCGGCATATATCTCCTCGGGAGTAAGGAAAGTACCATCCCCATAAAACCAACCTCTGGCAATAACATCGGGAGAGACCTTCGTTACATCCCAATTCGTTTCCGGGTCGCCCGAATGGATAAGCACAGGCGTTCCTCTCTCCTCAAGGAGCGAGAGCATTTTATCATAGGACTCATGGTCAAGTCCTTTCCCGAAGAGCTTTCTTGTGTCGGGCTTGCCATTGAGCATCTTGATTCCGTCACAGCCCATGTCGAGCAGTGCCTCTGCCTGTCTCTCATAGGGAATATGGCTGAATGGACCGATATCGTCAATATTTCCGAAAACTCTTATTTTGAGTCTCTCATATGTTTTTTTATAATTCAGTGCTGCGAGATTCTGAAGAATACCATAATCCTCATATTTGACAAGGCACTGAATGGCAATATCGGTAACTCCCTTGCTTTTTATCTCGTCAAACATTGCGATCGTTTTTTCGTTTTCTTCATATTTGACATGAACATGTGTATCAGCAAATTTCTTCATAGTAAAACCATCCGTTTCGGTAAATTATATCACAAAATATTTATACTTTTCAGCTTATTTGCTGATTTCCCGGAGAATTGCCAGCACATCGGCTGCACCGAAGGTTTCGGGAGCTGCCATAAATTCCTTGACCTTTCCGAGAGCGCTATATGCAGAGCTTTGACCGTCCCAGTTGAGAACATAAGTCACACCAAGGCCGGAATCAAGTATGCTCTTATAGGTTTCAAGCTCGTTCATGCAGTTATAAATTCTTTCCTGAATGATCGGACTTGGAGAAGCGAGTGAGTTTCTCAAACCAAATTCGGTCATTGCGGCAGGCTTGCCCGTTGCGGCAACGGAGGAATAGGATTTTCCTGCGCCCTCAATATCCGAAAGTGTTGCAAGACCCGTATACCAATCGCATCCGACCATATCAACATATTCGTCGCCCGGATAGCAATACATGGTGGGAACGGGCGAGGTTGTGGAATTTGTGAAGTTGGGGCTATATACCCAGATCAGATTGTCCAGATCGCATTCAACTTCAAAATAGTTATAGAAATATCTCCAAAGGCGAACAAAATATTCCGCATCAAGTGCTCTTGTTTCGCCATCGACCGTCTGGATTATGCACCACCAGAACCAGCCGCCGTTCATCTCGTGAAGCGGTCTAAAGAGAACGGGAACTCCCGCATCCTCAAGATCCTGAAGGGTTCTTCTTGCGGTTTCAAGGCTCGCCATAAGTGCATCGTTGAGAGCAGTTCCCTCTGTCATCAGCTCATCCCAGACAGCTTCTCCGCCAAGCTCTCCTCGGCAATAAAGAGCCGCATTTTCAGGGTGATCCATGTGGAAGGAAAGTGAAAATACGCCGCCCATTTTCGCATATTCGATAAGGTCGGATGTGAGCACTTCACGAGCCTCCTCGGTAAGCGCACCCGAGAGATTCATCGTTCCCTGGTCGAGAGCGATAACACCGGGAATATCTCCCGATTCGTTATAAAACTCTTCAACAAAGCTTGCAAAGCTATCAGCATCGGAAAAGCCGCAATGCTGACCGACGATGAAGCCCTCTCTCTCGCTATATATCTTACTTAACGCCGCCATCAGCTCATCCTTTGAATAGACCCGTCTTTCCTTTGGGGTGACGGAAGCAGCGCCCTCGATAAATGCAACCTTTTCCTCTGTGAGCTTTTCCGCCTCGGATGAAGAAAGAGTGCTTTTGCATTTGTCGATGAGATTTGCGGAATTTGTATCGGTATGGAAAAGATACTGCCTGCCGCTTGATTTTTCCTCAAGGATAACATATCCTCTGAGATTCATAGTCTCCGCTGCCCTTTCACTTGAAATCGCACCGTCCACCTCAAATCCGACAGCGGTATAAGCAAATCTTGCTCTGCTGTTCTGCGGAACACCGATAACCTTTCCGACAAGAGTGTTTTCGCTTACGATAACCGTGCTATAGATATAGTTCATATCCTTTCGGAGATCAATAATTCTGACTCCTCTTTGCTTTGAGGCAAAAGCTCCCAGCTCAATAACATCATATTCGCTGTTGCCCTTTATTTCTTCAAAGCTGAAATCATAAATTGAGCGCAGACCGTGGTATCCCTCGCTTCTCACCATGAATCCCACATGGGAAAGGAGTGGCGAAGCATAGAGAGTGATATCCTCCGTGATCTTCGTTGACATGATATAGGGTTTTGTCATTACCTCGTCGGTATAGAGCATATAGACAGTTCCGTCAATTACGGGATTTTCATATGTACTGCCCTCAACCGCTCCGATCTCGGCTATGATCTCGCCATCGCAATAAACGGTGATATTAAGGGGAGAAATAAATTCGATCCCGTTCTCTTTTGCATAGGCTTCAACATTTCCGCCGGAAATTCCGTATATTTTCGTGAGCTTTTTGCACCATGAAAGTGCGCCCGGCACGATCACGGGATCTCCGAAGAATTTGAGCGTTGTGAGAGATGAGCAGCCTTCAAAGGCATCGAAGGATATCTTTTTGAACTGATTCGGAACCGTAAATTCAACGATTCCCGTAGCCTTGAGGAACTCGGTCTTCATATCCTGAGGATTCATGTTCTCACAGAAAATAACATTGGTGATTTTTCTGCAGCCGTCAAACTGGTATGAACCGTGGGAAAGAATATTGCTAAGGTCTGCAACGCCCTCGGAAGGCTCATTTCCCGTGATATATATCGCTCTCATTTTTGAATTAGATTCAAAAACCTTATCTCTGAAGTGAATGACCTTGGGGCTAAGCTCGATATATTCCACTTGCTTAAGGAACGCAAGCGCACAGTTTCCGAGAGTGTCGACCTCACCGCCAACTCTCGCCTTTTTTATATATGGCACAAATGAGTTCCAGAGAAGCTCATTCTGGTTGTTATATGTTATTTCATCGCCCGAAGCATTGAGAGCAAGCATCGTTGTTCCCGAGCCGAAAACATCGAAGATGTATGAGGGCGCATCGTTTGTTCCCTCGTTTAATATCTGCCAAAAAACCTCATCTCCGCAGGTTCCGTATGCAATGGCATCCTTGCTTGCAACGATGTTTTCACTCATTTCCTCTGTGCTGAATTCTGCACCGATACTCTCGGCAAAGGCTTCGGCGCTCGAGCCGCTCTTTCCGTAAACATATCTGATGCCGCAGCCGACAAAAGCATTTTCCTCAATGGTGGGATCTCCGAGGAACTGAACATATGTCAGATCATTGCAGCTTTCAAATGCCTCTGTTTTGATTTTGGTTACACCCTCGGGGATAATGATAAGGGAAATTGATGTATTTTTGAACACCTCAGTTTCGAGAGTACCCGAAAAGGAGGGATCGAGAGTAATTCTCGAGATGGCACCGCATCCGTCAAAGCAGTATGAGCCGATAGAGGTATATCCCTCAAGGTCAAGCCCTGCTCTTGCAATATTTCCCTCACGGTAAAAGCTATAGAGAGATGAATTTGTCTCAAGTGCGCCGCCTCCGAGAGAAGTTACCGAATTTGCGATCTCCGCTCTCTGGAGCGCAGGCAAAAATGCAAGACCGTAATTTCCGATGGCAGTGATTCCGTCGCAGACCTTCAGTGATGTGATCATATCCTTATAATCTGCAAACTGCGATTCGTTTCTTGTTGCATAGGTGCAGAGAGAGCCGTCCTTTTTATAGGATTTGAGCGTTCCCGTGCCCTCAAAAACAAGATGGTAATTTATCTGCGCCATGGCACTTTTGTCATAAATCTTCCAGGTAATATTGTCTCCGCACTTTCCCTCGGCAACTACCATGTCCTCGGCAGATGATGAAAAAATGCAAACAGAAACAAAAAGAGATATCAGTAAAACCGCAAGAAATAGTTTTTTCATAAAAAATTACCTCACTACCATTAATATGTCCTGTAAAGATATTATAACAGTTTAGATCGCACCCGTCAAGTACATTTTTTGTTTTGCGCTATTATTATTTATAATATATAAAAAACACAAAATATAGAAAGAATATGCGAAAATCTATTGACTTATTGACAAAATCGGTGTAAAATATAATAAGGCGTAGTGTTTTCAGTACGCTATGCCGTAAAATCGGATTGAAAAAATAAATTTAAGGAGGTGCATTATGGAAAAGATTTTGATCCCGATAATCTGCGCAGTCGTGTTTCTCATTATCGGTCTCCTTCTCGGATCTGTCCTTCGCAAAAAGCTTGCCGAAGGTAAGATAGGCTCTGCTGAAAAAGAAGCAAAGCGTATCGTTGAAGACAGCAAAAAAGAAGCTGAAGAGATAAAGAAGGCAGCCGAATCGAGAAAGAAAGAGGCTCTTATTGAGGCAAAGGAAGAGATCCTTCAGAGCCGCAATGAAGCAGAGCGCGAAATAAAGGAAAGACGCAAGGAAGTTTCAAACACCGAGCGCCGTCTCTCCCAAAAAGAGGACAACCTTGATAAGAAGACCGAGGCTCTTGAGAGAAAGAACGAGCTTCTGGATAAGAAGATCAAGGAAAATGAGGCGGAAAAGGAAAAGATCAGCGAGCTTTTCAGCATTCAGCTGAAGAGACTTGAAGAGGTTTCAGGATATACTGCCGAGCAGGCAAAGGCTGAGCTTATCGAGCGTGTTGAAGCGGAAATAAAGGACGAGCTTGCAAAGAAGATGATCGAGCTTGAAGAACAATTCAAGGAAGAATCTGATGCAAAGGCAAGAAATATCCTTTCGCTTGCTATCCAGAGATATGCGGCAGATCATGTTGCCGAGGCTACCATTTCTGTTGTGGCATTGCCAAATGAGGAAATGAAGGGTAGGATCATCGGCAGAGAGGGTAGAAATATCCAGAAGCTTGAAACGCTTACGGGAGTTGAGCTGATCATCGACGATACCCCCGAGGCTATCACACTTTCGGGATTTGACCCCGTCAGACGAGAGATCGCAAGACTTGCTCTTGAAAAGCTCATCTCGGACGGAAGAATCCATCCCGCAAGAATCGAAGAAACTGTTGAAAAAGCCAGAAAAGAGGTTGAAACCGCTGTTAAGCAGGCAGGAGAGAGAGCGGTATTTGATGTTGGAGTTCATGGCATCAATCCCGAGCTTATCCGACTTCTCGGAAGACTTCGTTACAGAACCAGTTACGGACAGAACGTGCTTCAGCATTCAATTGAGGTTGCGTTTATATCCGGAATCATTGCCGACGAGCTTGGAGTTGACAGCACTCTCGCAAGAAGAGCAGGTCTTCTTCACGATATCGGAAAGGCATTCCCCCATGATGTTGAGGGCTCTCATGTTCAGATAGGAGTTGAGGCTGCCCGCAAATATAAAGAAAATAAGGACGTTATTCATGCAATTGAAGCTCACCACAATGATGTTGAGCCTCAAACCATCGTGGCAATTATCGTTCAGGCAGCAGATGCGATCAGCGCTGCGAGACCCGGAGCACGCCGCGAGGATCTCGAAAACTATATCAAGCGTCTCCAGAAGCTTGAGGAGATCGCAACAAGCTTTGACGGAATCGACAAGGCATTTGCAATTCAGGCAGGCAGAGAGATCCGCGTAATGGTCAAGCCCGAGGAGGTAAACGACGAGGGTATGAAGGTTATTGCGCATGATATCGCAGTCAAGATCAAGAACGAGGTGAAATACCCCGGACAGATCAAGATCAATCTTATAAGGGAAAGCAGAGCAGTTGATTACGCAAAGTAAGGGCGACAGACGGGCTTTCCGCTCATAAACACGCAATGTGTTATATACATATATTTACATAAAACCACAGGGTAAATGAATTTAGCGCTATGCCGTCGGTGTTGCGCTGTGTATTATAAATTATGAGTAAAATGAGGCTGAATCGAAAGCTTTTTAAGCGATTGATTCAGCCTCTGTTTTTTTGTTTTGATGTGTTAAACAGTAATTTATCGAACTGTTGAAAAAGTAAATAAACGGAGATGAGGATGTTCGCTTGCCTCCACTGATTTTGCAAAGCAAAATTAGGGGAGGTGGATTTTGCCTTAAGGCAAAAGACGGAAGGGTCTTATGAGGTGTAAGGTAACTTGTTTGTTTTTTGCAATTACTTTGCAAGCTACACCCTTCAGTCACGGCGAATAGTATCTATTTTTCTACGGCAAGTTATTTCGCCGTGCCAGCTCCCCTATTAAAACAGGGGAGCCTCATTTTACCGTTCAATTTCACTTGTATTTTAATTCAAACAGTAATTTGTCAGTGAGTTATAAATGGCAGTTGTGGGTTTATCCTCCGTTAATGCTAATAGATTCTTCGCACAATACGCCAAAGGCGTTTTGTTTCGCTCAGAATGACGAGTTAGGGTGAAGGCGCTTCTCTCTTCCACTTGTCATCCTGAACGAAGTGAAGGATCTGGAAACGCTAAAGGATGATTTCATCACTATCTGACAGTTCGATAAATTACTGTTTGAAAACAAAGGGACTATCGTATGTACGACAGTCCCTTCTTGAAGAATTATTCAGAATAGTGCATACCGTGCAGTGCTTCCTTTGACTCTGCCAGATCATAAACAAAGTCCGATGCCATAAATACATCCGCTTTATCCATTGCATAAAGCGATATCGGTGCCTCGTTCCATGACGACCAGAAAACGATCCAGCCCATATTTATGCCATTCGCATTTACCTTCGTAATAAGGTCAAGCGCATCCTCTCCATTATATGACAGCGTAGGATCGACATTTCTGAGGTCATCCGAAGGACCATATTCACCGTAAACAACGGGCATCTGCTTTGTTGTGGTCGGGAATTTTGATGTTCCCGTGAATTTTCCCGCAAGACGGGACCACACTGTATCATAATTGCTCTCAAGCAATGTGGGTGTTGCTCCCTCTGCCGTATCGCTGCTGTTATACCAGTCAAGTCCCATAACATCAACATAATCATCGCCAGGATAATACTTCATAACATCATATGTTGCATTTTCATTTTCTTTAACTGCAATATTTGGAGAATACACCCAAATAAGATTTGAAAGCTCTCTCTCGTTTACAAGATAATCATATGTTAGAGTCCAAAGCCTCTTGAAATAATCCTGTGAAACATCCTGCTCCCAAAGAGTTATGCTGCCAAGCTTTACCGGCTTTTTCGGAATGCTTGCTCCGCAGAACCAGAACCAAGCTCCGTTTGTCTCATGATAAGGTCTCCAGAATATCGGAACGCCTCTGTCCTCCATGAGCTGAATAAAATCAGCAATTGCCGAAAGCTCGGTCATAAAGGCTGTGTTGATCTCGTTTCCGTCCTCAAGGAAGAGCTTATCCCATTGATCGAGAGTCATTGTTCCTCTATAGGCATCACCCGACAGATTTTCAAGGTCATATGTGGGATTTGTCATATGAGCGCAGAAGGATATAAGTCCTCCTTGCCTTGCATATTCCGCAAAATCATCCGCAAGACCCTTTTCGATGGCTGTCTTGCTTTCACTTCCCACATAGCCTCTGTAGCCAACAGCAACATCATAGCTGAGAACTGCGGGAAGCTCCTTTGTATTGGCATATGTTTCGTTAAGAATATCTCTCACAATAGTCGGAGAATAGCTTATATGCTGACCCGAAAGTATATGCTCTGTGTCATTATACATCCTCGTAAGATGCTCATAAGCCTCTTCCTTTGTATACATATAGCCGGGATCAGCTCCAAGAGCAATAAGTGAATCAATAAATGAAACTTGATCCGAGCCAAGGATTCCCTCTCCCGCTTCTTTTGTTGCCTCGCAAGCAGAGGTCAGATCCTTTTTATTCTGTTCGGAATAGAAAACCTTCTCTTCGCCTGTTTCGTTATCCTGAATTATTACATAAACCCTTGTAAGAATTTCAGAGGCTACTCTTGTTTCCACCGCATTTCCTGCCTCATCCTCATATCCAACCGCAGTATTTGCAAAGGTATAGATGCCATTTCTCGGAGCTTCGATAAGCTTGCCCACAAGCTCTCCGTTTTCCCAGATGACTGTCTTGCTTCCGTGATGGAATCCGAGGTCAAGAACAGGGTCGATGCCATAATATTTTGCACCTAAAACGCCCATTTCCTTTACTTTATGAGATGCAAGAGAAGCAAGAGCCTTGCAATCATAATTATAGATGGCACGAAGACCGTTATAGTCTGCGGTTCTCACCATAAAGCCCACAAAATCGAAGAGCTTTGTCCCCTCGATATCCATATCACCCGTAATGGAGACATCAGAAATAAGCTTTGTGCGCTCCTCGTCCTCAAAAAGAACATATGTTCCGTTTTTTTCAACCAAACAATCAATATAAAAGCCTTTAACAGCCTCAATATCTAAAATGTTTTCGCCGTTATCATAAACCGAAACAACAAAGGGAGACTGATAATTCATTGTTCGGGTTTTCTCGTTCTCTGTTCCCTCATAGAGAACATATGTGGAATGCTCTGTGGCATATAGATGAGCAGGTGTTCCTGTTTTTGCGGATATTGTCAAGCCGCCGGGACAGTTTTCAAAAGCGTGAACGGTATAGTTTTTGCTTTCGTTGAAGTTGTCATGCAGAACAGTATCGCCCTCGATATATACATTCTTAAGAGCGGAGCAGCTACTGAATGCAAGAGACGAAACATCTGTGCAGGCCTTGGGGATATATATCTCCTTTAGAGCCTCGTTGTTCTTCAAAAACTCCAGATTAAGCCTATATTTACCTTCTTCGGGAAGGAGTATCTTCTGCACATATCTGCATCCGTCGAAAAGATATCCGCCAAAATATGTTATTCCACGAAGATCAAATGTGCCGATTTCCGGTTCATTGCCTCTTCTGTATATGGTCTTGAGTGCATCGCAGCCCTCCATTGCAGCAGTATCAAGACTTGAAATGGAAGCACCAAGCTCAATTGTGTGGAGTGCCTTGTGATGAATAAATGAACCGTATGAAAGAACTGTTATTCCGTCACCGATAATGACCTTTGTTATATCAAGGCGGTATTCATTCCATGCGCAGGCATCGGGATTGCTGTATCCGACATTGTTGCCCTCGGGAGTAAGGTTTTTAAAAGCACCCTCTCCGAAGATATTCATTGTATATTTTCCTTCATCGTTTGGAAGGATCTCCCAATAAACCGTGCTGCCTTCACCGCAGGAGCCTGAGAGAAGCGCATCTGCGGAAAATTCGACAGCAAAAACTGCTGTCATCAAAACTGCGGTAAAGAACAATACGGATAAAAATAATCCCAAAATTTTAAATCTGTTTTTCATTGTTTCTCTCCAATCTGACAATTATTCGTTGTAATTATAACAGACTTTTCCATGTTAGTCAATATGCAGATACGATCACATTGCCTTTTTTATAACAGACTTTTCCATGTTAGATGCAATCACATTGCCTTTTTTGTGTGTTTCTCCTCAAAAAAACTCTGTTTGTCTTGACAAATTAAAAAAACGGTGTATAATTAATATGAAAAATTGTTTAATAAATAAGGAGTAAAAATATGGCACAATTGCTTACAAATAATGACAAGCGTACCTGCTACTGCGCAGAGCTTTCCGAGAATGATATCGGAAAAAATGTCTGCGTTATGGGCTGGGCACAGAGACAGAGAGACCTTGGCGCTCTTATCTTCATCGACCTTCGTGACAGAAGCGGAATCGTTCAGCTTGCCTTTGACGAAGACACCTCGGGGAATATCTTCGATATGGCTTTCTCTGTCAGAAGCGAATTCGTTCTCTGCGCTCACGGCACAGTTCGTGCTCGCTCGTCGGTAAACCCCAATATCCCAACAGGTAAGATCGAAATTGCGGTTACAGAGCTTAAGATCCTCTCCGCAGCTCAGACACCTCCCTTTGAGATCGTTGAAAACAGTAAGGTCAATCCCGAGCTTCGTCTGAAGCACCGCTATCTCGACCTTCGCCGCCCCGATATGCAGGGCAATATCATCGCAAGATCCCGCATCACAAAGATCGCCCGTGATTACTATGCCGAAAACGGCTTTATGGATATCGAAACACCCTGCCTTATCAAGCCTTCACCCGAGGGAGCCAGAGACTATCTTGTTCCTTCCCGTGTTCATCCGGGCAGATTCTATGCGCTTCCCCAGTCTCCTCAGCTCTATAAGCAGCTTCTTATGGTTTCCGGCTTTGACCGCTATTTCCAGATCGCTCGCTGCTTCCGTGATGAGGACCTGCGTGCTGACCGTCAGCCCGAATTTACCCAGCTTGATACCGAAATGTCCTTCTCGACAGCAGAGGATGTTATGGCAATGCATGAGGGCTTTATCAAGTATCTTTGGAAGGAATATTTCGGCAAAGAGCTTGGCTATGACTTCATAAAAATGCCTTACCGTGAGGCAATGGACAGATTCGGCTCGGACAAGCCCGATATAAGATTCGGCTTTGAGCTTCGTGACCTTTCCGCACTTCTTGCAAATTGCGAATTTAAGGTGTTTGCGGGAACTATCGCAGAGGGCGGCTCGGTTCGTGCCATCAATGTTAAGGGCGGCGCAAAATTCACCCGTAAAGAGATCGATTCGCTTACAGAATATGTAAAGACATATAAGGCAAAGGGTCTTGCTTGGCTCAAATGGGCAGAAACAGGAGAGATCTCATCCTCCTATGCAAAGTTCCTCACAGAAGAGGAGAACGAGGCTATAAAGAAGGCAATGGAAGCCGAGGCAGGCGACCTTATCCTCATCGTTGCGGATAAGAACAAGGTTGTTTTCGATGCACTCGGAAACCTCCGTTGCGAGTGCGCAAAGAGACTCGGTCTTCTTGATCCTCACGATTTCAAATTCCTTTGGGTAACAGAATTCCCGCTCTTTGAATGGAGCGAGGAGGATGGCAGATTCTATGCTATGCATCATCCCTTCACATCTCCCATGGATGAAGATATGGAATATCTTGAGAGCGACCCCGGAAGAGTTCGTGCAAAGGCTTATGACATCGTCCTTAACGGCACAGAGCTTGGCGGCGGCTCGGTTCGTATCCATAGCGAGGATATCCAGAAGCAGATGTTCTCTCTTCTCGGTCTTACAGAGGAGGAGGCAAACGAAAAATTCGGATATCTGCTTGAAGCATTCAAATATGGCGTTCCTCCCCATGCAGGTCTTGCATTCGGTCTTGACCGCCTCGTAACTCTCCTGCTCGGTCTTGAGGATATCCGTGATGTTATCGCATTCCCGAAGGTTCAGAACGCAAGCGAGCTTATGTCCGGCGCACCCGGTCCCGCAGACCCCAAGGGTCTTGACGAGCTTTGCATTGCGGTTACAAAGACAGAGGAATAATTTTTCTTAATATGGGGCTGTGCCGACAGGCTCAGCCCCTAATATTTGTTTTATTCAGAAGCTTCTATTTAAGCCATTATCGCTAAAAAGTAATTTGTCGAACGGTCAAAGATGTGTTTTTGTAGGGGACGGCGACCTCGACGTCCCACAGAAGACATGAAATAACCGTGAATTTTAAATGACAAATGGGACGTCGAGGTCGCCGTCCCCTACAGATTTGCGTTATGTTGACGCACCGACAAATTACTGTTTATCGTCCTTAATAGAAAGATTCCGAGTGTCAATAAAATGAGGCTTTGCCTCGGAAACAAAAAACATCAAAGGAGATAGAAAATTGAGATGAAAAAATGGGAAATTGCCGTGTCCTCATGCTTTTGGGGCGCACCGAATGAAGAAAATTTCAAAAAAATGTTCGAGGACTGCGAAAAGAGCGGAATCAGACTTGTGGAAATAAGCACAGGCGGTCTTGATGACGCAAAAAAGCTTGATTGGGACAAGCTTTCCGAGATGGCAAAGGCACACAGCGTTGAGATCTGGTCTTTTCACATCCCATTTTTTCCATTTGAGGTCATAGATCCCTCATTTGAGGACGAGGAAAAGAGAAAGGAAACCGTCAAAATCTTCACTTCTCTTGCGGAAAAAGCGGCAAAGGTCGGTGTTAAGAACTTTGTCATCCACCCAAGCGGAGAACCGAATCCCGATGAAACACGCTCAAAAAGAATTGCACAGGCAAAAAAGAGCTTTGCGGAAATGGCGGAGAATTTTGCGGCATTTGGCGGAAGGGCTCTTGTTGAAGACCTGCCCCGTACCTGTCTCGGTAACTGCTCGGATGATATGGTCGAAATCCTCTCGGCAGATGACAGGATCGGAATTGTTTTCGATACAAATCACCTCTTAAAGCAGGATAATATCGAATTTATAAAAGCGGTCGGAAGCAAAATCCTCTCAACACACTTCTCCGACTATGATTTTGTTGATGAAAGACATCTCCTTCCCGGTGAGGGTGATATTGATTGGCCTGCTCTGATGAAGGCACTTGATAATGCGGGCTATGAAGGTCCCGTGCTTTATGAGCTGAACTCGCCCACCACGAGATTTATCAAGCGCAATGTGCCTCTCACTGCGAGTGATCTTGTGAAGAACCGTGACGAGCTGGCTGCATTTAAAAAACCCACACCACACGATATCTACAAAAAATAAAAAAGCGGCAGAGTCATGCGACTCTGTCGTTTTTAATGATGCATCGCCATTTGCCGATCTTAAATATTCTTGCCAAAGATCGTTCCCGTATTTAACAACTCGACTTTTATTTCGTTTGCAAATTCTTGAAGATGATATGCTAAATACGAAGGTAATTGCACCCCATCAAAAATATAGTGCTGATCATTGGTATGATCTTCAGTTATATAAATATCATAATCTTTACGTTGAACCAAGTTCACAATGTTTATACACAGATTGTTATTGTAGAGTTGATATACATATAGCGGTCCGTAAAAAATGAGTTTTCCTCTTTCGTCAACAAGGTTTCCCAAATCAGCTTTAGCAAATGTAAATCCATAATCATCAATCAAAAACTGAAATAGCGTTTTGATTTCAATTTCGATTTTATCAATGGGAGGTTCAAACAGTTTCTTTATCCATTTAAGCATAATAATTTCCTCTTGTATAGAAATGATTTCTTTACTCTATTGTACCACAAATCTGTGAAAATTTCAACCGTTTCGCGTCCTAATCACGCCGAGGCGTGTATATCATCCGCAACTTGTTGCGGTATATTATCAATGCGGAGCATTGTATATAATCAAAAATGAAGTTGCGGCAAGCCGCAGTGAAGTTATGCTCTGCGGCATAGTGAAGTTGCTCCTTCGGAGCAGTGAAGTTAAGTGTTCCGCATATCGTGCCGAAGGCACACTTCACGCACGAAGTGCGCTTCACTTGCGAAGCATACTTCACGTTCCGCGCAAGCGGAACACTTAACTCAAAAAGAGGACCTTTGCTTTGCAAAAGTCCTCTTTTTGTTGCGAAGAAGCGCGCAAACGGTGCTCAGATGTAGGTAAAAACGCAAAAAAGTGCGTAAAATTAAGGTTGCCTAATGTTAACCTTTGAATTTTCGAGAATACTATAAGACTCGCAAAAGTTTTGATTATACGAAACGATATTTAAGGTATGCTCTTCTGAATCATAATATAACTGCAACTTGCCGTCCTCTACTATGATATGATCTACCAAAGGCATTTCTTTTTCAAAATCCCCAATGATAATAACAACATTTTCTCCTATTTCGGAAAAATCAAAGAGTTTCTGCGGCATTATATCGAGAACAGCATAGCCATTGTCCGAATTTTGAATAACAGTGCCTTTTACAACATTTGTATTGCATGCAGTAAGGCTAACAAGCATAATAATAACAAGTAAAACAGATAATCTTCTCATTTTGCATTCTCCTTTGCAGTATTGATAGATGCAATAAGCATTACTCGAATACTCGTGCATGCAGAATCGAGCACTTTATATTCGCTTTCGTCAATGTAGTTTGTATTATACAAAAGCTCTAACCAATATCCCGTTTCATTTGCTTCCTTGAGTGCTATTTGAAGTTTGGCAATAAAGTCTGCCTTACCGTGAGCATACTGTGCCTCACGAATGTTTGCGCCAATAGAGGTGCCGCATCTGCCGATTTGGTTGGAAATGATGGATTCTCGTTTCTCTTTGAGGGATTTCACAAGATTAATAATAGATACTGCAAAATCCATGGATTGTGTGCGGAGTTTGGAATCCGACATTATATACACCTCACTTTCAGCAATATTATATCACACACTTGCAAATATTTCAATAGTGAAGTTGCGGCAAGCCGCAGTGAAGTTCGGTCTTGCGACCAAGTGAAGTATTGCGCCACGGCGCAAAGTGAAGTCAAGTGTTCCGCAGATATCGTGCCGAAGGCACACTTCACGCACGAAGTGCGCTTCACTTGCGAAGCATACTTCACGTTCCGCGCAAGCGGAACACTTAACTCAAAAAGAGGACCTTTGCTTTGCAAAAGTCCTCTTTTTGTTGGTGGGGGATGGTGGATTCGGACCACCGAAGTCAGTGACAACAGATTTACAGTCTGCCCCCTTTGGCCGCTCGGGAAATCCCCCGTTTTGGAGCTGGTGATCGGAGTCGAACCAACAACCTGCTGATTACAAATCAGCTGCTCTGCCATTGAGCCACACCAGCATCATCGAACCGCTTTCCTGCGGAACGGTATATATTATACCATCTCGTTTTGCTTTTGTCAAGTCTTTTTTGCAAAAAAAATAAAAAATTTTTTATTTTATCAAAAACGCTATGAAAATTGAAACAAAATAGTAAATTATTCGTCAAAAATATTGAATATGTTGAGATTTTGAGGTAAAATATTGAAAAAGAACGGAGGTGCGCTTATGAACGACAACAAGAAAAATCCGATAGTTGCAAAAATTGGAAGGATCGCCCTTCGTTCTTTTATCATATTCTTTATAACTCTCGTTCTGCTGTTTTTCGCTCTTTATACTGCGATGTTTCTGATAGTCCACGGCCCTTCTCCCACTGTCGGTAAGCTTTTCATTCTTTCTCTGAAGGAGACAAGCGCAGGAGGATTTCTTGCACATTGGGTCATGAGCGATGAAGAGATCGAGGCTCTTCTTGCTGAAAAGGCAACAGAGGAGGGCGAGGAGATCAATACTGCCCTTATCAAGCTTCCCGAAAAGAATGACGGTGAGGATTTTGCCGCAGTTACAGATCCTGCACATGAGAATACGGATGAAAACGAAGAGGAAAATGAAAGACTGCGAGGAATCGAGGTCCATGATGTTTCGGGCGGAACTTACAACGGCAAAATGATCGTTGTGAAAGACCCGAAGCGTGTTTTTGTCGGGGTTCCGGACAGATATGGTGAGGATGCAAAGGGTCTTTCGCTTTCTGCAATGATAGAAAAATATGACGCTATAGGCGGCACAAATGCAGGCGGCTTTATTGACCCGAACGGAACGGGTACGGGAGGCATTCCCGAGGGAATTGTCATCGAAAAAGGAAAGCTGCTATGGGGAGAGCCTAACAGCTCATACAGTCTTGCCGGGCTTGACGGTGACGGTATTCTTTATGTTGGAAAAATGACAGGCGCAAGGGCAATGGAGCTTGGACTTCAATATGCAGTGAGCTATGGCCCTGCGCTTATAATAAACGGTGAGCCATGCAATGCGGAAAGATCCCTTGGCGGAGGTATAAATCCCAGAACCGCCATCGGACAGCGAGCAGACGGAGCAATTTTACTTCTTGTTGTTAACGGCAGACAAATCGACAGTCTTGGCGCAACGCTTGACGATCTTGTTGAGGTGATGCTCTCATTTGGGGCGATCAACGCCAGCAATCTGGACGGCGGGTCTTCCTCTCTTATGAAGCTCGACGGCGAATATCTCAATACAAGCTCATATATTCTCGGCGGAGAGCGTGTTCTGGCTTCAACTATTTTGATCCACTGAAAAGGTACTTCATTTGGTTTCGGGACACGGACATAAAAATAAGGGTGAAATTGATGATTCACCCTTATTTTTTGATTATTATTTCCTTTTCATTTTCTCGCCATATGTTCCGATTAGGAATTTGGGAAGCTTCATCATTCTGCCAACTCTTGAGGGCTGTTTTATGAAGCGATAGAGCCATTCAAGCCCCGTCTTTCTGAAAAAAACAGGTGCTCTTTTCACATTTCCCGAATATACATCGAGGCTTCCCCCCAGTGCCATGCAGACCTTGACCTTCTCCGAAAGGCGATTCCTGTTTTCAAATATCCATTTTTCCTGAACCGGCACGCCAAGGCATACAAAAAGAAGCTCCGCTTCGGAGGAAAGGATCTCGTCAATCACTCGCCGGCTCTCCTCGCCTTCCTTTTTAAAATAACCGTCTCCTGTTCCCACTATTTCAAGTCCGGGATATTTTTTCGCCATATTTTCCGCTGCAAGTGAAGCAACTCCCGGTTTTCCGCCGAGAAAATATACCTTATGACCGTTTTTTGCACAGTATTCGATCATTTTTTCCCCAAGCTCCACCCCGGGAACACGCTCTTTCATTGGCGTTCCGAGAATTTTTGCCGCCTTTATCACACCGATCCCGTCGGGAACGATCAGCTCGGCTGAATTTATCAGCTCATAATATTCATTTTTTTCGATGCAAAGCTGGACTATCTCCGCATTTGGAGTATAGACCCCCATCATGCCCTCGCCATTCTCAATATGCTCACCCAAAAGCACTGCTGCCTCGGCAAGAGTCACATTGTCAAAATTTATTCCTCTGACATTGATCTTTTCGGTTTTCATTTTCCTATCCTCATCCTTTTCTTTATCTATTATATTACCATATCTGCGGTTTTTTTTCAATATATTAGCCGAAAAAACTTTTTTCTCTTGACAAAAGGCTTTATGTATTGTAAAATGATTGAAGAAAACGGAGGTGGCTTTTATGAGCAGAAAAAGATTTTTACTTTGCTCCGATACTCATCTTTGCCATGTTGATTGGTACGGTGTTCCCACAGAGGAGCGAATGGAGCGACTTATAAAGCATATCAAGGACGAATATGAAAAGGATCCCTTTGAGGCTCTTCTTTTCCTTGGCGATTATTCCCTCGACTTCTGGAAATGGGATATTGGCGGCTGCTATGTTGCAAACGGCAGAAGCGAGACCAAGGAATTTATGGAAGGATATGTGAGCAGACTCTTTGATCTGGGCATTCCTATGGGCTTCATTGCGGGAAATCACGAGCAATACGGCTATAAAAAATGGAACGAGATCACAGGCTATGACAGAAAGGATTTTATCATCTGCGATGATATTCTTTTCATTCTTCTCGATGCCTTTGGTGCGGATCTTGACCCCACCGAGCACAGCGACGGCACATTCACTCCTGCGGACACAGAATATATCTCGATGCTGATGGAGAATTATCCGGACAAAAAGGTCGTTCTCTGCTCTCATCATTTCGATCCGGAGAAGGAAAGCGACACTTTTAAGCAAATTGTTTCAGAGAAGAGAGTTCTTTGTCTTTTCGGCGGTCATGTTCACCTTTCGAGCATCGTTGAGCTTAGCGAAGATTTTGGCGGAAAAGCTCTTCTTTACACCGGCAACTATTCTTACAGCGGTGTTAAGAATGCACCTCCCACTGCTTCAATGTGGGGCTTCAGAGATCTCATTATTGAAGACGACAAGCTGATCTCAAGATACATCACGCCCGAAAACGAGATCATTCTTGACGGCGAAAAAATCGTTCATCCCTACGGATATCAGGATATTTACGAGACTAATATATAATATAAAAGAGCGGAATTTTCCCGCTCTTTTTGCTTCATTTGACATTACTTATAAACAGGAAGTTGTCAAAGGTTTTTAAAGCAAATATCAGATCAACTTCTTCCATTTGTCGAACTGAAATGCGATATTATCCCTTGAATGGGTATCGCTGTTCAGAACAAAAGTGCCGCCCTTTTCCTTTATATAGTCGATAAGCTCCGCTGCGGGATAGGGGGTGCTTCTATAGCCTCTTGAAATTGCGCCAACATTGATCTCAAAAGGCACTCCGAGTGGAATAAGCGCATCAATTGCACCCTTTGCCGCTGCAAGATAGCGGGGATTTTTCGTGTCGAAGAGCCTATCGCCCTTGTTGAATTTGGTGATAAGATCAAAATGCCCCACAATGCTGATATTCTTTTTCGCAAGACGGCAAACGCCCTCGTAATAAGCCTCACAAAGAGCATAGTAATCACCGCCGTACCATTCATTGCATATGGCTTCGATCTCATATGGCTTCTCGTCAATAGCACGGTATTTCCCATCCTTTGTCACATAGTGACATGATCCGATAACATATTCATAATCTGCCGTGTCATGGTCAGAATAGGCATCAAGCTCGATCCCGAGATGAATATTTATCTTTCCCTTATATTTTTCCTTAAGGGCAAGAATCTCCTTTTTATAAAGCTCGGTCTTCTCGAGGGTCAGGCAATAGCGAAGGTCAAAGGCAGTATAGCCGTGCTCGGAAAACCCATAATCCGTCAACCCCTTTTCAATGGCAGATAGGATCATCTCCTCGGGAGTATTTTTCCCGTCGCAATAGCTTGTGTGGGTATGAAAATCACCGTTTTTTGCAGAGAAAATCATTTCGTCATCTTCTCCTGCTTTACCTTGTGGTCTATAATATGGCGTGAAGCAAGCTCACGGTGAACATCCTCAAGAGAAATACCCTGCTCCGTCATCAGCACCATAACATGATATGCAAGATCGGCAATTTCATAAATGGTTTCTGCCCTGTCCTCTGCCTTTGCGGCAATAATGACCTCGGTGCATTCCTCACCGACCTTTTTCAGTATCTTGTCAACACCCTTCTCGAAAAGATATGTGGTATAAGAGCCTTCGGGCTTGTCCTTTTTTCTTCCCTCAAGAAGTCCCATGAGAGATTCAAGGGAAAATTCATGCCTCTCCTCGCTCTGCCAGACGGGATTTTCAAAGCAAGAGAATGTACCTTTATGGCAAGCGGGACCGTCAGGCTCAACAACGACTGTCAGCGCATCATAATCGCAGTCGGCGGTAATGGAAACAATATGCTGATAGTTTCCGCTTGTCTCGCCTTTTAGCCAAAGCTCCTGCCTTGAACGGCTCCAGAAGCAGGTAAGTCCTTTTTCCATTGAAATTTTGAGGCTTTCCCTGTTCATATAAGCAAGAGTAAGCACCTTTTTTGTTACAGAATCAACAACTATAGCGGGAATAAGTCCCTTTTCGTCAAATTTCAGCTTTTCTATATCTATCATTTTTTAACCTCTCATATTCTCATAGGTATTCCATTATTTTTCAGTTCTTTTTTAAGCTCCTCGATCCTTACCTCTCCAAAATGGAAGATCGAAGCCGCAAGCCCCGCATCGACCTTGGGAAGAGCCCTAAAAAGCTCCGTGAAATGGTCAATACTGCCTGCGCCGCCCGAGGCAATGACGGGAACATTCACAGCCTCTGTAACAGCTCTGAGCATCTCAATATCAAAGCCGCCCTTAACGCCATCCGTGTCGATGGAGTTGACAACGATCTCGCCCGCTCCGCTCTCTACTCCCCTCTTTATCCATTCAATGGCTTCCATTCCCGTGTTTTCTCTGCCGCCCTTGGCAAAAACACGGAAAACTCCGTCAACTCGCTTGATATCTACCGAGAGAACAACACATTGGTCGCCATATCTCTTTGCCGCCTCGCCAATAAGTGCGGGGTTTTTTATTGCACCCGAATTGACGCTCACCTTATCGGCACCGCATTTCAGCACTCTGTCAAAATCCTCAAGGGTGTTGATGCCGCCGCCAACGGTAAGGGGTATAAAGACCGATTTCGCAAGCTCACACAGAATATCGGTAAAGAGCTTTCGCCCCTCGGAGGAAGCTGTTATATCATAAAAAACAAGCTCATCCGCACCGCATTCGCTATAATATTTGGCAAGCTCAACGGGGGATGCAACATCTCCCAGCCCCTCAAAATTTACTCCCTTAACTACCCTTCCGTTTTTAACATCAAGGCAGGGAATTATTCTTTTTGTTATCATTTTTATAGGAACTCCTTTAGGTCAATCTATATGTTCAAGCAATATCACGGAATAGGGGGAAATAACAATATCGCAATTCTCTTTTGTGATGACTTTATCACTTTTTTCAAAGCTGTGCTTTTCATCTATGAGATATTTTTCAAAAGCGCAATTTTCCTCAAGACCCCTCATCGAAAGAGAAATTTTCTGCTCCTTATCTCCGTAATTTGCAATAAGAATTGCGTGATCCTTTCCGTTGCTTGCGGCTGTTGCGCTTAAATTTATTCCGTCAAAAATTTCCGTTCCAACAAAGCCGCAAAGCCTATAGAGACGGTTGAAGGCATAGAAGGAATAATATGTTTTTGTCAGCCTATAGGCAGGGAAGGTATAAAGACCGCAATAGCGGCGCATGGGGTAAGCATCATAATACATAGCCTTATCTATGCTGCTTTTTTGCATTATATTCATCACATGAGCACAGAATGAGGCACCCTTATTCTCCCTCATTTCCTCAAAAATCTCGGGAGCACCGCCCTCCATCCTGTTCCATTCGTTAAGGAACTGCTCGGTTTCGGTAAAGCCCATCTCATCAAGCTTATTTCTAACATATTCTGCGTGCTTTGCAATAAGTGAAGCATCGAGAGTATAGATATGCCAGGAATAAAAATCGAGAGGTGCTGCATTTTCGGGAGACTTTATATAGTCAAGAAATTCATCAAAAAAGCTGATGAAGCTCTTATAAAAATCGGTGGTTATCGTTCCGGTCACATAATAAAAGCCGCAGCCTGCATATCCGCCCACCTTAATGCTCGGAAAGCACTTTTTCAGATGGTTTGCCGTTATGGAATAAAGAGAATAGAACTGCTCTCTCGTGCCTGTCCACATGGGAGGATTTTCAGGCTCGTTCCATATCTCCCAATATTCGATGCCATAGTGAAAGCCGTCCGCCCAGCCCTCGTTATAGTGCCTCACGATATGCTCGCAGATCCGTGCCCATTTTCCGAAATCAGCGGGGGGATTTATGTTATATGCCTTGATTTTCCAATTGTTTTCGATGGTCACTCCGAGGCGGTAAAATATCTTCGTTCCGGAATTTACAACACTGCTAAGATATGCATCGGTAAAAGCAAAATCATAGGATTCGGGAAGATTTTCATCCGCATCGAAATCAGGGAAAATATTCGGAATATCAATATAATGTGTGCCGCCGTATTGCCCTGCGCTGTCATGAGTTCGCATATAGGGAATACCGGCATCCTTGAAGGAAGGGATCTTGCCATTCAGCACTATGGGAGAATTGTTCACTCCGTGAAGTGGCTTGATCTTTCCGTTCCTGTTTTCAAAATTAAATGATATTTGCGTTTTCATATTATTTTTCCCTTTTTCGCTTCCGAGATCGCCTCGGAAAGATCCAACGCACCGATATAATAAGCCTTTCCTATGATCGCACCGTGAACACCTATCTCGGCAAGAGATCTTACATCCTCTATTGAGGAAACACCGCCGGATGCTATGAAATTCATATTGAATCTCTCCGAAAGTGACTTGTAAAGACTGTGATTTGCGCCCTGCATTGCACCGTCCTTTGAAATATCGGTGCAGATGACGGTGCTGACTCCTATGCTTTCCATATCCGCACAGAAATCCTCGGCTGTTATATCCGTTTTTTCCGTCCAGCCCTTGATGGCGACCTTTCCGTCCTTTATGTCAATGCCAACGGCAATTTTTTCTCCGTATTTGCGAAGAGCTTCAAGAAGAAATGCTCTGTCCTTTACGGCGGCAGTTCCGAGAATCACTCTGTCGACTCCTGCAGAAAGATATTTTTCCACAGTTTCCATACTGCGTATGCCGCCTCCCACTTCGGTGAAAAGATCGGTCTTCTCCGTGATGCTTTTTATTACGCCAAGATTCGGTGTTGTGCCGTCTCTTGCGCCTTCAAGGTCAACGAGATGAATGTGAGTTGCACCCTTTTTGGCAAAGTCAAGAGCAAATTCGGCAGGGTTGTCGCTATATACCGTCATTTGGTTGTAGTCGCCCTTGAGCAGGCGAACCGCCTTGCCGGAGTAAAGGTCGATCGCAGGTAAAATTATCATGATTTTTATCCTTTCAATGGAGCTTGGTTTTGATAAACGGGAATTTATCGGTGAAGGAGTTTCGCCACTGCGGTGGCGACCGGCACCGTTGCCGGCTCCCGCAAGCTTTTAAAAAAGCTTGAGCAAAACTTTAAAAAGAGGATTTTTATTGTTGTTTATCTGTGTTTCTACGGAGAATTGTT
>JAFXAN010000117.1 GCA_017517035.1 Clostridia bacterium | reverse complement strand
TTACTCTCGAGTCATTCTGAGCGTAGCGAAGAATCTACGAGCGCTAAAGGATGATAATCTCACAGCAGTCAAAAACGAGCGGAACGCAGTGGAGTCGAACCCATAGGGCAATGCGACAGCATTGGGGTATAATTTCACCGTCTCCGACTGTTCGACAAATTACTGTTTAAAGCAAATAAAAAGGACTTGAATATGTATTATTTAGGTATTGATATAGGCGGCACAAAATGTGCTGTGAGCCTTGGAAGCGACAGCGGCGAAAGCTTTGCCGTTTGCGACAAGGTAAAATTTCCCACAGCGGGAAAAACTCCATATGAAGTGCTCGATATGTTTATATCAGAGAGCGAAAAGCTGATTGCTTCTCATTCTCTCAAATTTTCGGATATTTCGGGACTTGGAATCAGCTGCGGAGGCCCTCTCGATGCAAAAAAAGGTATCGTCATGTCTCCTCCGAATCTTCCGGGCTGGGATAATATTCATGTCACCGAGTTTTTCGAAGAAAAAACAGGCATCCCATCAAAGCTTCAAAATGATGCAAATGCTTGCGCTGTTGCAGAATGGCTTTTCGGTGCGGGAAAGGGCTTTGACAATGTGATATTCCTCACATTTGGAACGGGTCTCGGCGCAGGACTAATTCTTGACGGAAAGCTTTATAGCGGAACAAGCGACATGGCAGGCGAGATCGGTCATGTGCGCCTTACCGAAGGCGGCCCCATCGGTTATGGAAAATTCGGATCATGCGAGGGATACTGCAGCGGCGGCGGAATTGCACAGCTTGGCAAAATGGCTGTTACCGAGGCGCTTGCAAGAGGCGAGAAGCCCCGACTCCTTGAGGTTGCCGGTGATATCGAAAGCATAAATGCAAAGATCATCGGTGATCTTGCCGAAAAGGAAAATGATGAATTTTGCCTTGAGATCTACCGCAAATGCGGTGAAAAGCTCGGAACAACTCTCAGTATTCTCGTTGACATTCTGAATCCTCAGAGGATCATTCTCGGAGGAGTGTTTATGAGAAGCCACGGAATCATCACCCCCGCAATGGACAAGGTTATGAAAAAAGAATGCCTTTCATATGCACTTGATGTTTGCCGTGTCGTCCCCGCAGGACTTGGCGAGAGTATCGGCGACTATGCCGCTCTTTCTCTTGCGACACTTGCGGCAAAAGGACAATAATTTACTTAAGCAAAGGATACTAATATGGAAACCAAACTTTTTAATGTACCAAACGGGCAGTTTGACATCGGTTATTATGTATTTCTTCCCGAGGACTATTCGCCCGAAAAGAAATATCCTATGGTAGTTTTTCTTCACGGAGCAGGCGAGCGCGGAAACGGAAAGGATGAGCTTCAGAAGATTCAGAAGCACGCACTTCCCAAATATGCTGCGGCAGGCAAAAAGTTCCCTTTTATCCTGCTTTGCCCGCAGTGTCCCGGAAGAATCGTCTGGAACAACATTGTTTTTGAGCTTAAAGCACTCATTGACAAGGTTGCACAGGAATATAATGCGGATATGTCCCGTATCGCTATCACGGGCATCAGCATGGGCGGCTTTGGCACATGGGAGATGGGACTTACATTCTCAAATTATTTCTGCGCCATCGCTCCCGTTTGCGGCGGCGGACTTTCATGGCGCTGCTCAAATCTCAAAAATACACCCGTTTGGGCATTACATGGGGATGCTGACGGCACCGTTCCTCCGAAAAACTCCATTGAGATGGTCGAAGCGGTAAATAAGAACGGCGGAAATGCAAAGCTTACCCTTTTCCATGATGTGGGTCACGACAGCTGGGATAACGCATATAAAGAAACAACCGTCCTTGATTGGCTTCTCTCTCACAAAAGAGAGGATTTTGCCAAAAACAAGGAAGCATTTGACGAATTTTAATCTGAAAAACACGGAGAATACAAAAGAATGAAAGAATCTGTAAAAAACATATTTGAAGAGCTTTTCAGCCGATATCCCGAGCTTGAGGAATGCCGAGAGTCTATTCTTTCAGCCCATAACATGATATGCGGTACATATGAAAACGGCGGTTGCCTTTTCGCTTGCGGAAACGGCGGAAGCTGCTCGGACAGCGAGCATATCATCGGCGAGCTTCTCAAAAGCTTCAAATTCAAGAGAAAGATCAATCCAATTCTGGCAGAAAAGCTTTATGCAATGGGCGATGACGGAAAGGCTCTTGCCGACACCCTTGAAGGCTCTCTCCCCGCAGTCTCTCTCTGCGGTCACGGTGCGCTCACTACCGCATTTCTCAATGACACAGAGCCAAAAATGACTTTTGCTCAGCAGCTTCTGGGACTTGGAAATGCAGGAGACACACTCATTGTCATCTCAACCTCGGGCAATTCCGAAAACTGCGTTTATGCCGCAACTCTTGCAAAGGCAATGGGAATAAAGACCGTTGCAATGACAGGCAAAAAGGAAAGCAAGCTTTCAGCGCTTTGCGATGTTACCATCAAAGCACCGGAATACGAAACATTTAAAATTCAAGAAAAGCATCTTCCCATCTACCATGCTCTTTGCGCAATGGCTGAGGAAACCTTTTTCGAGAATACAGGACGCAAATAATATGTAAGAAAAACTCCCCTCGGAGCAGTGCTGCGAGGGGAGTTTTTGTTCATCAAATATCACAAAAAGCCATCTCCGCAATAGCAATTTTCTCATTTTTCGATACTTTTTTGCCATTTAAACCTCGATTTTGCTTCAAAAAATTGTATTTTGAGGATAAAAAATGTTATTTTTTTTGTTAATTACTCTTTTTAGTTCACATTTTTCACATAATCTATTGCATATTTTTGGGTTTTATTATATAATATAAATATAATGTGCGCTTGCACATTGATCATCTACGAAAGGAACAAAAAAATGAAAAAGCAAATTAAAATCATCACATTTTCCCTCGTTATTGCTATGCTTGCAGCACTTTTTTCTTTTGCGGCAATCGCAACGGAAGGCGAAGCGGCAGCAGCTCCCACCTCGGGATATGTTGTGGCAAAGGGCGGCGGAGAAACAAACATTAAATGGGAAGTTACCGACGACGGTACAGGCATGGTCACACTTTCCTTCACTATCGACGCAGCAGCGGCCGATAAAAAGCAGACAACAGTTCTTTACGGTGTCGGTGCCGCAAACGGTCAGGTCGTTCAGTACGGAAAAGCTACAACTCTCGGTTGGGGCGCACATAAGGACAGAATAACAAACATTTCCGTGGGCGACGGTATCACCGAGATTCACGGCGGTATTGCAAACTGCTTCGGCGCTCTCCTTTATGTTGAGCATCCCACATCTCTCACAAAAATAGTTGAAACAGCATATGAGGGCTGTAACAAACTGAAGGCTGTTACCATCAGAGGCAATGAGGTTGTTGAAGGCGAGGCTGATATTTCAACTGTTACAGAACTCGGAACATATGTTTTCGATAACTGCAAGGCACTTAAAAGCTTTAAAGTTTCCGATAATCTTGTGGGTGCAATCGGAACAGAAGCCTTCAAGATGACTCCCATAAAGGAATTTAAAATTCCTGCCGGCGTAACTGCAATCGGTTCAAATGCATTCTATACCTGCACTGCTCTTGAATCTGTTTGGTGCTATGCAACAGAATATACTATTGCTGAAAACGCATTCAACAAGTGCGATAAGCTTACATATGTTTACGGCAAGCCCGGCACTCCTCTTGAGGAATATTGCCGCACAAAGGATATTTCCTTCAGAAATATCGACAATCCCGATGAATATATCTATAAGTCCACAAAAGAGCCTGAGATCTTTGATCCCACAGGAGCAACTGCTTACGGTCAGGTTGTGGGAACCTGGAACGGCTCTGAAACCATAAACACATATTGGATCTTCTATGAGGAGACAAAAACACTCGAATTTTTCTCCAACAAGACAGGCTGGAACGAGACAGGTAACCTCACAACAAAGAATGAAAAGGGTGAGACAACTGACAACTGGAAGCCTTACGAGGAGCTTATCGAGCATGTAAAGGTCGGTAAGGGTATCTCAAAGGTATCCCAAAGAGCATTCCAGAATATGGCCGCTATCAAGACCATTGAGCTTGGCAAGGATGTAGGTCAGATCGATATGCAGGCTTTCCAGGGCTGTTCTTCTCTCACAACTATCTACCGTGCAGGAAGCGAGCCTGTTGAGGGAACTGCAAATCTTACGGGCATCTCAAAAATATCCGATAGCTGCTATGCAGGAACTGCAATCGAACATTTCATTTTCGGTGCAGCTGTCAAGGAAACAGGAAAGACATGGCATCCCAATACCATTGCCAGCATCACTTGTACCCCTAATGACGATTTTATCGCATTCGGTGTTGAATACTATGTAGATATCGTTGATGTTGCAACAGGCGAGACAGTTTCAAAGAACTATGTTTTCGTTGACCGTACACTTCCTTCCTGCGGAAACAAGACAGTTTTCAATTTCGATGAAGCAACAGGAACTCTCACAATTTCCGGTGTTGGTCCTATGGGCGATATCGTAAACTACTACGGCGGCGGATCAAAGACACAGTGGTGGTTCGATGTTAAGCAGCAGATAAAGAAGGTTATCGTTGAGGACGGTATCAACTATATCGGTAAATACTCATTCACACAGTGCAAAAATATCGAATATGTTGAGCTTCCCGCAAAGGTTATCAACATCGGTAATGCGGCATTTGAGGAATGCGAAAATCTCAAATCCATCTATATAAGAGGAAATGAGCCTATCGTTGGTCATCTTGATCTTTCACTTGTTCCCGAGCTTACCTCATGGTGCTTCTCCAAGTGCTATCTCATTGCTAATGTCAGCATAAGCGCAGAGGTTCAGAAAATCGGTTCGTCCGTATTTGATACCTGCCCCAATCTCGCAGGCGTTTACGGAACTCCCGGTTCTCATGCTGAGAAATTTGCTTCCACAAGCGGTTTTACATTTGCTGATATTGCGGCAGAAAAGCCTGTTGATACAGTTTGTGAAAAGCCTGTCGAAACGACCGAGGCTCCCGAGACAACAGCAGCTCCCGAGACAACCGCTGCTCCCATTGAAACAGGTGCGGTTTCCGGTGAAGAGACAGAAACAACCAATCAGGGCGGAATCATTCTCGATATTGAGAGTGATGATGTGAATACTCCTTCCGAAAATGATGGTGACTCTTCTTCCATGACCCTCATAATCATAATTGTAATTGCAGTTGTGGTTGTTGCAGCAGTTGTTGTGGTTGTTATCATCGTTGCAAAGAAGAAAAAGAAGTAATATACCAATTTTATAAAAAAGGAGCGAATCCATGGATTCGCTCCTTTTTTGCTTTAAAAGCTATAAACAGTAATTTGTCGAACTGTCAGAGATGTTTGTAGGGGACGGCGACCACGACGTCCCTAAAAAGACGTGGAATTATGGGAAATTGCAAATCATAAGTGGGACGTCGAGGTCGCCGTCCCCTACAGATTTGCGTTTTTTTATCGCACCAACAAATTCCTGTTTACAAAAACGAATATTCAGCCTCTTTTATTAGATCAAATATTTTTCAATCTGTCGATGAAATTCTGAAGGATTATTTGTGCAGAAAGAGTATCAATGACTGTTTTCCTTTTTGCTCCTCTGGTATTTGTTTCGTTAAGAAAGCGTGATGCCGCCATTGTTGTCATTCTCTCATCCATCATGGCAACGGGAATTGCGGTCAACTCGCTGATCTCTCTTGCAAGATCACGGCATCTCTCAGCTCTCGGTCCTTCCGTTCCGTTCATATTCACGGGACAGCCTATGACAACTGCGCTGACATTCTCTTCTTTTACCATCTCAGCAATTTTTTCGGCAGTCTTATGAAGTCCCCCCTCCTTTATATATCCTATTCCCGAAGCAAGAAAACGGCTTGCATCCGAGATCGCAATACCGGTTCTCACCTCACCGAAATCAACTCCCATTATCCTGCCCTTTGTGTTCTTTATCTCATCAATTGTTGCTATGCTCATTTTTTCTCTCCAAAATATATTCTTTAGCTATGGAAATCAGCTCTTCCCTGTTGTTCCTTTTCGGATCTTCAATCGCTTTCATAAGCAAGAAGCTCAAAACCTCTCCCGTCATTCTTCCAAGAGCACCGAGAGCGATAACATCACTGCCGCTGACTTTGAGTGCATCGATTCCTCTCGGAAATTCGGTCTCTGACGCTTCATCAATCGCTTTTTTTGCTTCTCCCGAATCATATCCGAGAAGAAAAGCAAGCTCTGTGCTATGCTTCGCAAAATCTCCAAATCTGCAGATGAATTTTCTTGCCGACACAGCATCGGAAAAGGGTTCATTTTTTATCATTTCCGCACCTTCAAGCAGCTTTTTTGTGCCGAGCCGTTCCTTATTGCTCATTTTAAGGGATGAAAGTGCTTTTTCTGCCTTTTCAGAAGGAAAAAACGCAAGAAGTGCCGCAAGACGAGGCTCGATATTTTGGGGGAGCTTTTCGATAATTTTTGTGTCAGGCGCAAAAGAATCTTCGTATTCCTCAAAAATATATGGCATTATTCCGCACTCGATGAGAGTATCAATAGCGTTTGTCGAAAAGTCTCCCACAAGCGTTCTGCAAAGCTCGGAATATATGCGCTCTCTCGAAATATTGAGAAGTCCGGATCTCTTTTCGATTATTGCCTCTTTTGTTTCCTCTTCGATCTCGAATCCATGCTCCGAAGCAAACCTGAATGCCCGAAGAATGCGCAGAGCGTCCTCCTCAAAGCGTTTTTTCGGATCTCCCACCGCACGCAAAAGCATCATTTCAAGATCCGATTTGCCCGAAAAAAGGTCAACAAGTCCTCTTTTTTCGCCCCACGCCATTGCATTTACGGTGAAATCACGCCTTGCAAGATCCTCATCAAGGCACGGTGTGAAAGTTACAGACTCGGGATGGCGTGAATCGGAATAAGCACCGTCTATGCGGAATGTGGTTATCTCAATAGGAAGTCCGCCCATCAGAACTGTCACGGTTCCGTGCTTTATGCCCGTTTCGATAACATGATGTCCTTCGGCAGAGAACATTTTTGCGCAATCCAAGGGAAGCGCAGATGTGGTCATATCCCAATCATGGGGCTCTTTGCCCATGAGGATGTTTCGAAGACACCCTCCAACAAGATAAGCCTCATAGCCACTATTCTCAAGAATTTCCATTGCCATTCTGACCTCTCTCGGATAGACCATTACTCCACCTCCCTTTCATTTATGCTTCATTATAACATATTTCGGATATTATTTCAACCAAAAGATCAAAATTGGCGCAATTTCTGTTTCTTTTGTGAATAAAATGCGAAAAGCCTTGAAAAAGAGGAGATTATATGATAAAATGTAGGACGAAAATACTTTCTCGGAGGTTTTTATGCTGAAAAACAAGCTGAAATATATAATTTGCGCCTCTATGGCTTTGCTGTTGCTCTGTCTTGGTGCTTGCGCTCCATCGGACGGTAAGGGCAAATATGAATTTGATGACGAGGGAAAAAAATCAAAGGGAATTGTCCTAAATGACATTGAAGAATATACGGTTGTCAGAGGTGACCTTTGCTCTGATGAGGAAAAGAAAGCTCTTGTCACATTCCGAGAGACTGTTATGAAAAATCTCGGAATAACCCTTCCTGCCCTTACCGACTGGATCGGTGAAGGACAAGAGGAGCGTGAAAAAGAGATACTCATCGGTAAAACAAACAGAAAAGAATCCATCGAGCTTATGCAAGATCTCGGATATAATGATTTTGCAATCAAAAAGATCGGCTCAAAGCTTGTTATCGTCGGTGGCAGCGGAACTGCAACGATTTCTGCTGTGGAATATTTCATCGAGAACTATGTGGATATTTTTCAGTCAACTCTTTCATATCCCGCAGAGGGCTACAAATATACAAAAGACTACCTCATATCATCCATTACCATCGACGGAACTCCCATAACCGAATACAAGCTTTATGCAACAGACCCCGATATAAACCTTACCGAAATCCAAACAGCACTCTCGGATTCGGTTGCGGGTGCATATGTTGAGATCGCAGAGGAAATCAAGCAGTTCACAAAATACATCATCTTTGACCGCACGGGTCTTAACGAATCGCGCTACGGAACAAAACTTGAGGATGACGGAAATCTTTATGTTTACGGAAGCTATCATTCATTTAATGCGGCAGTAGAATATTTCACAGGTCCTTATTTTGAGGAGCTTGCCAACGCAAAAAAAACAAAGAATATTGACATCACATGGCACGATGACAAGACGCTTGAGTATAACAAAAAACAGATATATTCTAAGGACTCGCTTCTTTCTCTTCTAAAAAAGGTCTATGAGGACAGGGACAGCATCATGCTTGGTGAGACCGTCAGCGGCTCACAGGCGATGCCCTCATATACTATCGACAATTTCTATGAGGCAACGGGCAAGCTCCCCGCCATCATCGGAATTGATCTTGCGGGATACGGGCTTCAGCTTTCTTCGATCGACGCTCTTGATCTCAGCCGTGCAGTCTGCGAGCTGGTTGAATACGTAGCTGAAGGCGGAATCATCACTGCCACGGCACATTTTGAAAACCCAACGGGAAACTGGACTCTCGGTGATAAGAGCAAAGGCTCTCTGGGAGGCGACGAAAAATGGCAGGAGCTTATCACAGAGGGCACAGAGCTAAATACAAAATTCAAGGAAGAGCTTGCACTCTATGCTTCATTCCTTACGGTGATGAAGGAAAACGGCGTGCCGATAATCTGGCGTCCGCTTCACAATATGAACACAGATTCCTTCTGGTATGGAATATCGCAGGGCGAAAGCAAGGCAAAAGCCGATCAGCAAAAGCAGCTTTGGATATATATTTACAATTATTTTGCTGCCTCGGGTCTTGACAATCTCATCTGGGTATACAGTCCCTCGGCTATAGGGGATGATGTTCTTTATTCCTATCCCGGTGACGAATATGTTGATATTGTTGGCTGCAGCTGGGTGACAAACGATAAAAAAGAGCTTACAGGCGATAAAAAGCCTTATTTGACGCTCACAGAAGGCACGAAAAAATCAGGTGCAATTACAGAATTCGGGCTTGCTTCGGATAGTCCTCTGCTTGCAAACACAAGAGAGGAGCAGGCAAGCCGATTCAGCGGTGAAGATATCGTTTCTCTTCTTACATCTCTTCGCAGCGAGGGCTATACATTCTCATATATTCTTCTGAAAAACGGCACAAGCTCCATCACATGGCTTGGCGGCGGCATGACACTTGCAGAGGATGAGATGATATTAACACTTGACGAAACAGCACCCCTGCTTTTTGGAGAATAAAAGGAGAAAAAATGAACCTTAATCTTGAAACACTTCGATCCATTGCCCTTGGTACTGCATATGTAACCGAGGAGGAGAACGGATTCCATTTTCACCGTTTTACAAAAGAACAAGAGGATCTTTATAAAACAACCTCCTTTGCCGATAAAATCCCCTGCACAGCCGGAGTAAAGCTCTGCTTCAGGACAAACAGTCGCCGCCTTTATATTAAAACCAATGTAAAAAAAGCAAGCTCACGCAGTTTTTTTGCATTCGATATTTTCAAAAATTCCGAAAAGCTCGGACAGATCACAAATATCACAAATGAAGGAATCGTTTTTTCAAAAGGCAGTCTTATGCCGGGAAATGTTGATCTTCCTCTTGGAATTTTCGAAGGTGATTTTGATCTTGGAGAAGGCGACAAAACCGTTACCGTCTATTTTCCTTGGTCAGCAGACGCAACGATTATCTCCGCAGGAATTGACGATGATGCAATTCTCGAGCCTATAAAAAAAGAAATAAAAATGCTCATTTTCGGAGACTCCATAACTCACGGTTATGATGCTTTTTCACCCTCAGGTGCTTATTCCGCCATTCTTACGGATGCACTTGGGGCCGATTCGAGAAACAAGGGCATCGGAGGAGAAAAATTCCGCCCCGAGCTTGCCCTATGCAAAGAGGACATTGACCCCAATATAATTACCGTTGCATACGGAACAAACGATTGGTGTCATCATACAAAGGACACATTTGAGAAAAATTGCTCAGAATTTTATGAAGCGATTTCGAAAAATTATCCCAATGCAAAAATTTTCGCCATCACTCCCATCTGGAGAGCGGATTGTAACGAAGCAACCGCTTGCGGTCACTTTGACGATATAAAAAATTTCTTTATAAAGGTGGCTGAAAAGCTTCCTAATGTAAGAGTAATCGACGGCAAGGATTTTGTGCCGCATAATGAAAAATATTTTTCCGATTTTTATCTCCATCCAAATGATGGCGGCTTTGCATACTACGGAAAAGCACTTGCAAACGAAATCAAAAAGCATTTAAACATGAGGTGAGAACATGAAGATCAAGGTTTTTTCATTTAATATCAGAATGGATAATACAAATGATGGGATAAATTATTTTCCCCATCGCACCGATAGAATAAAGGAGCTTATCGATCGTGAAAATCCCGACCTTATCGGCTTTCAGGAGACGAGAGAAATGGCAAGAAAATGGCTCTCGGAAAACTTGAAGGAATATACCCTTCTCGGCTGCGGCAGACTCAAAGGCTTTAAGGGCGAGGGCGTTACGCTTGCATACAAACGGGACAAATTTGATCTTTTCTCATATAACACCGAATGGCTCTCCACCGAACCTGCCGTTCCCGAATCCACCTATGGCGGAGATCAAAGCCCATGCCCCAGAGTTTTGCAATATGCAACTCTGATCCCCCGTGACGGCACAGAGCCATTTGCTTTCTTCAATGTTCATCTTGACCACATAGGAAAGGATGCAAAGAAATTCGGCTCGATGCAAACTCTCCAGAGGATTCTTGCACAGCCATATAGATTCATCCTCACAGGCGATTTCAATGCCCTTCCCGATGACGGTGCAATTACTCTCATAAAGAACTGCAAATCAAGAAAGATCACCGACATTTCAGAGGGACTCGGCGGCAGCTTCCATGATTGGGGAAAACGAGAGGACTTCACGAAGATCGACTATATATTCACGGATTTTGAAAAATACGAAAATGTACATCTCGTCAGGGACGAGCACCCGAATGGCGTTTATTATACCGACCATTATATCGTCAGCGCAGAAATTGAGATATAAAAGCATAAGGCAGAGTGAAAATTTTCACCCTGCCATTTGTTTTTCACAGATAAACAGTAATTTGTCGGTGAGGGAGTTTCGCCTCTGCGGAGGCGACCGACGCCGCCGTCGGCTCGCGCGACCTTTTAAAAAAGGTCGATCAAAACTTCGAAAAAGGTATTTTTTATTGCTGTTTATCTGTGTTTATACGGAGAATTATTGTGAGTTTTATGTAGAAGAACAAACATCAACCCCATACTCGTCATCCTGAACGAAGTGAAGGATCTGGAAACGCTAAAGGATGATTTCATCACTATCTGACAGTTCGCTAAATTACTGTTTATAAATCACCGACCAATGCGATCCATCTGAACTCTTAAATATATTCCGTCTTCTCCCTTCGGTACTTTCCGGGGGTCATTTTTGTTTTTGCTTTGAATGCATTTGAAAAATATGCGGCATTTTCAAAGCCGCATCTTGCGGCGATATCGGAAAGCGAAAGATCTGTGGATTTGAGCAGATTTTTTGCCGCCCTGATCCTTACCGAAATAACATACTGCTTAAGGGTATTTCCAGTATGAAGCTTGATAAGTCGGCTGAGATAATAGGGATGATAGCCGAATTTTGCCCCGAGAGCCTCTCCCGTCAGATCCTTCTCGGGATTTTCCGCAATATATGAGATTATTTTTTCAATCTTTTCGGACGAGCTGCTCTCTCCAACAGAAGTACGGCGGAAAATATCGCAGATGAGTATTTTCATAAGCCCCGAGGCTCTCTCGCTATAAAAAAGCTTGCGCTTTGTATGCTCCTCCGCAATGCCTCTCACATATTTCTCTGCTCTCTCAAAGCGATCAAGAACGATTGGGCCCTCAAATCCCGAAAAATCCCTCAGATGAAGAGGTTTTCCCTGCGGGCTTTCCCTCAGCTTATAGGTATGACGCACTCTTGAACGGCTCTGATCAAGATCGAAATTGAAAACTCCCATCTCAACCCCCTCAAATTCGGAAAATTTGTATCTTATTCCGGGAGGGATCATGGCAAGGCTATGTGTTGTTAGATAATAAGTTTTTTCGTCGATATCAAGCCTGCATTTTCCCGAAAGCACAAAAAACATTCGGCAGTCATTTGCATACCCATAACCATCATATGGGCGAAAATTTGTTATACTTGCGTACCTGATAAACGGGTTGATCTCCGATATAAGCATCTTATCCTCCAAAAGTTTGTTTTTTATAATTTTCTCTTTGCTTTTTGCATTGATTATAGCACAAAAGCATGATATAATCAAGTGTAAAATTTATAATGAAAAGGATTTTCATATGAAATTTTCTGTCGGATATCAGATAGATCCAAGAGGAATGCTTGTTCCCGCCATCCTTTCGGCAAAGAATAAAATAAACGAGGTATATTTTGCCTACGGTGATTTTCCGAACGGCAGACACCGCCAAACAAGAAGCCTTTTTTTATCTCTCGAGGAGGCAAATGAGCGGCAGCTATGCGACCTTGAAGCAATTTCGGGGGCAGGAATAGGGCTGAATCTTCTGCTTAACGCAAATTGCTACGGCGAGGACAGCCTTGCCCGCTCCTTTTATGAGGAGATCGGATATACCGTCGATTACCTTCACGGACTTTTCGGTCTGAAAAATGTCACCACGACCTCACCGATAATCGCAAAATTTATAAAAAGCAACTTCACGGGAATCGGAACACGAGCGTCTGTAAACATGGAAATAGGCACGCCAAATGCAATGGAGCAAATAAAGGACTATTTTGATTCCTATTATCTGCGCCGTGAGCTTAACCGTGACCTTGATGCCGCAAGAAAGGCAAGAAAATGGTGCGATGAAAACGGAAAAGGTCTCTTTATGCTTGCAAACAGCGGTTGCCTCTCCTTCTGCCCTCTCCATAATTTTCATGATAATCTTGTTGCCCACGAGGAGCAGATCGCAAAAAAGGACAACGCCTTTGAATTTCATCCCATCTGCCGTGAGCGCATTTCAAAAAAGGAAACTGCCCATGCACTGCTTTGCGAGAGCAATTTCGTTCGCCCCGAGGATATCCACCTCTATGATGGCATCTTTGATGGCGCAAAGCTTGCAACAAGAGTAAGCAACACCCCGATAGAGATACTGAAAGCCTATACAGACGGTCATTACACAGGAAATCTTGCATCACTGCTCGAGCCTGACCACGGTGGAGCTATTTACCCATATGTACTTGAGAACTCACTTATCCCGCCTGATTTTGGCCAAAAAGTGGCTTCCTGCAAGAAAAACTGTGCAGAGTGTGGTTACTGCGAAAATGTATTCAAAAAAGCAATGAGAAAAATAGATCAAGGAGTTTATATTTATGCAAACGCTAACGAGTCAAATGATTAAAGAAGCCGCATATGCGGCAGGAGCAGACAAATGCGGCATTGCTCCCATCAGCCGCCTGAAGGGTGCTCCCGATGTTATGAACCCCGCATTCCTTTTCCCCGAATGCAAAACGATTATCGGATTCGTTTTCAGAATACCGAGAGGTGTTCAGAGAGGAATCGAGGAGGGTACTCAGTTCTATCAGTACCCCTCAATGGCTTACGGCGGTATTAATGAGATCCTCGCACCCTCCGTTCTTTATAAGGTGGGAAAAGTGATCGAGGATGCAGGATATGAGGCGTTCACATACAGAAATACCGGTGCTCGCGGAGTTGTTTCGGATATGGACGGCTCAGAGGGAGCGACCCTCTCTCCCGAGGAGCAGATCGAGGTAAACGAGCACGCCCAAAAGGCTACCGCTCACCACCGAAGCGTAAGCTTTACAAGAGCCACAAGAGAAGACAATATGCCTCCCGATATTCAGTTTCAATTCCGACTTGCGGCAGTTGCCTGCGGTCTTGGCGAGATCGGCTATAGCAAAATGCTTCTCACTCCCGAATTTGGACCGCTTCAGAGAGTTGCATTCCTTTTCACAGATGCTGAGCTTGAATATGACGATATGTATGACGGTGAACCTCTTTGCCGCAAATGCTATGCTTGCGTCAGAGAATGCCCCGGCGGATGCATCCCCCATCCAGACACGGGCAAGGTCATAAGGGTAGATATCGAGGGCAAGATATGCGAGTGGGGCGACATTGATATGTGGCGCTGTTATGCCTTTTATACTCACGCCGGAAGATATTATAATCCCTTTGTTCCGAAAGAGGTTTTCGATAAAAACGAAAACGGTGATCTTGATCTGCTTGAGCAGAAGGACAAGGTGGGTACAGAGGATGACATTATGCGAGTTTATACCGCACTTCAAAAATACTTCCCATCATGGGTGGGATACAACATGGCAAAATGCGGCGGCTGCATAAGAGCCTGCGTTTCCATGCTCGAAAAGAAGGGCGGCTGCATGGAAAAACGATTCAAAGAGCCACTTCGCACAGGCAAGGCATGGAAAATGGACAGGTGAGAAAATGATCGAAGAATTCAGATATAACGGAGAAGATTTCAAGGTAGTAAAAAAATACGAGGGATGGCGAATTGGCGTTCTCCGCAACAGTGAGCGTTTTTCGGCAAGCAATCATATCTGGGAAAGGCATCTGCTGACAGATGAGGTATTTGTGCTCCTTTCGGGTGCGGCAGTGCTTTATGCAAAGAATGATGAGGGCAAAATCGAGAAAGTCGAAATGAAGCCCTGCATCATCTATAATATTCCGAAAAATGTTTGGCATCATATTATCGTTGCGGATGAAAAAACAACCGTTCTCGTTATTGAAAACAGCGATACTTCTCAGGATAACACCGAAAAAATACTGCCATAAGGAGCAATAAAAACGAATGGAACTTACGAGTAAATATATAAAAGAAGAAGCGATAAAGGCCGGGGCGGCAGTTTGCGGCATCGGTTCCCTTGATATTTTTGAGGGTGAAGATATTCAAAAAGACCCAAAAATGATACTTCCAAAGGCAAAATGCATCGTGGGATTTGGAATCCCCGTTCCGAGAGGTCTTTACCGTGCAATGGAAAACGGAAATCAGTCCTTTTCCTATCATTCATACGGAGTCAAGATGATTGACGAGGAATTTGCGGAAATTTTTCTTTTCAAAATGGGTAACATCATCGAGAATGCAGGATATGATGCTTGTCTTCAGAGAAGCGTTCCCAATCTTCGCATGAAGGGCGATAAATCCACAAATCCCGAGGTCAAGGATACATATGAGCTTATTTTTGCAGAGCCTGTTGCCCCGGGAAAGCCTGCTCCCGATGTTTTTATTGACTTCGGCAAGGCTGCCGTGGCTTGCGGCATCGGTCATATGGGAAAGAGCGGTCACATTGTCAATGAAAAATTCGGTCCATATATGCGCTATGTCTTTATTCTGACCGATGCACCCCTTGAGGTCGATGCCCTCTATGGCAAAAATCACTGTGAAGGATGTTATGCCTGCGTGGAGGCTTGCCCCGGTCATGCTATTGACGAAAACGGTCTTGATACATGGCAGTGTGCTGTTTATTATAAGGGTGCGCACAAATCAAACAGATATATTACCGATGATTTTCTTCGGGGTGATCCCGAGCGGGAAGCAATTTTGAACGGAGAAAAGCGATTCGATGCCGAGAGCGCAAGGAAGATCATAAAGCAGATGAAGTTTCTCCCACAAAACAACGGATATTCCGCTTGCCTTTGCGATAAGGCTTGTGACAGAGCCTGCTATAAGCACATAAAGGAGGGCCAATAAGATGGAGCTTAAGAATAGAATTATCGAATGTGCAAAGGCAGAGGCTGCCGATCTTGTTGGATTTGCAAGTGCCGAGCGTTTCCCGAAGAACGATCCGATTTTCAAAATTTTTCCCGAGGTAAAGACCGTAATTTGCCTTTGCTTCAGGGTGCTTCGAGGAATCTACAGAGGAATCGAAGAGGGTACAACATTTTATCAGTTCAGTACCATGGCTCGTCAGACACTTGAAGAGACAGTTCTCCCTATTGCAAGCCTCAGAGTTGCAAATCTTATTGAGGCAGAGGGTTATACCGCCCTTCCCCAGCACCGATCAAATCTTCTTGTGAAGGAAGAGGGAGATACCAATCCCGAAGCTCCTTATAAGAGCATTGTTGCTGTTGGCGATAAGGATCTGGAGATGGATTTTGAGAGATCCGCCGTTCTCTGCGGAATCGGTGAGCTTGGCTTTTACGGCAAGCTTTTGACAGAAGAATTCGGGCCTATGGTGAGAGTTTGCTATATTCTTACGGATGCCGAGATCGAGCAGGATAAAATAAAAAAGCCCCACCTTTGCGACGGGTGCGGAGAATGCGCCAAGGGCTGCTTCGGTCATGCCATTGATGAAAAAACAGGCAAGCTTGACACATGGCAATGCGCAGTTTACTATGACGGTGCTGCAGGAATCAAAAATCCCTTTATGAATCCAAAAGCATTTGAAGAATTTGAAAACAGGATCGACATCATTGCAGGTGAGGCCAAGGTTGACCGTAAGCTTGCCATAAGGATCATGGATGCAAACGCTTTCTATCCCGGAATCAAGAATCTTTTTGCCGCTTGTATGTGCGGACGAGCTTGCGACATGGCTTGCTATGACCATCTTGAAAAGAAAGGTGTTCTTACAAAGAAATTCAGATCTCCGTTCCGCAAAAGAGAGCCTTGGCAGTTTCCCATTGAGGATTTTGAAATTTAAAGCAAAAAGGGGAGGACTTTCGCAGTCCTCCCATAATTTATATTTTATATCTTTTATCCGACTTATTTGAAAAACAATTTCAGATTTCCATTGGAGTAGCTCCTTAATCAAGATGTTTTGGTATTAATTCTCTTCGGTATAAACCGTGTGTTCATATTCGTTTCACCCATAATCTATTTCAAATCATCTTGTATAAAACTTATATTCGGTTAGCTATTCGACATGAAAATTAATTAGTTCATTGGTTCTTCTCCTTATAATACTGTTCTGTGACAGCATAAACTTCTCGGTGGATCTTTTCTCATAACATCACACTCCTGACCGGGAATATTATTTTTTTCGGGGGAAGACTGATTAGTTCATCGGTAGAATCTCCTTTTCATATTTGATCTTAGCTTGGGTTTGTGTAAGGCGTCTTAAAATCATAGCTTTACATCCCTCCTTAGCTTAAGCTGCCTATCATCGGGTTTTGATTTTTGTCTTTCCTTTTTGCACCTTTATTATATCAGATTTTGTGAGATGTGTCAAGATTTTTTTGACAAAAAAATTAATTTTGTGAATACTGCCTAAAAATCGACACATTTTTTAGGCACAGAAACGAAGAATAAAAAATTTTTTTGCCGAAAAAGAAAAAATTTACGAAATAGTATTGAAATTGGATGTGAAATTTGATATAATGAATATGTTGTGCGGCTGATATCAGCCGATTTTTTATTGGAGGTGGCAGAAAAATGGATAGCTTGAAGCTCTATATTGAGCCGGGATTTGAGAGCCGATACTGGCTGAAAAATATTTATGACGGCTTTCTCACCGAAGCTGCTGTCGCCAAAAAAAATGTGCAGGAACTGAAGAAGATCGAAAAAAATGGCGGATGTGAGCCTGTTGCCATCATTGGAACAGAGAGCGAATGGCTTGAGAGAGCTGTCCATTCGCTTGCAGAGGCTAATTACCGCCCCGTTCTCATAAGCGCAGGAAGCGCTCCCACAAAAAAGATGCTTTGCAGCAATGTTTGCTTTGATCTTTATGAGGCTGTTTCGGATTGCATTCATTATTTTGTGGGTGCGGGAAGAACCCGGATCGCCGCTCTCGGATTTCGTGATCTCGACTTTTGCGACAAAATAAAGCAAAAAGCTTTTCTTGAGGTCACAAATGAAAATGGGCTGAAAAACTGCGCCTGTGTTCCTCTGGACGATTCACATATTGATGATTTCGTTTCCAGAATCGACAGCTTTGTGGGGAAATTCGATGCCGTTATCTGCTCAAATGACACCCTTGCGGTCTATCTCATCAAGAGAATGAACGAAATGGGATATGATGTTCCCAGATCCCTTTATGTTATCGGAATGGGTAACTCCAGCATAGGCAGAAATATTTCCGTGCCTCTCACATCGGTTCTTCTTGATTATTCAAAGCTTGGACGCCAGGCAGTCCGTCTTTGTAAATATCTTTCCGCAAATCCGGGAATATTCAGATGTATTTCTTATATAAAATGCGACCTCGTCATCAGAGAATCAACAGACAATGTACCATTCCAGACAGCATCCGAAACGCCAACCATAGGAAGCGGCGGAGATGAGGTATATAAAAATCCGGAGCTTGCGGAAATAATCGAGATCGAATCCTTCCTTCAGGAATGCGACGACACGGACAGAGAAATTATAAAAATGATGCTGAAGGGGCATACATATGACGAGATCGCATCAAAGCTATTCATTCATATAAGAACCCTTTCATATAGAAAAACAAAAATGTTCAAGCGTCTTTCGGTCTCGACAAAAGAGGAATTCTGCGCAAAAATCAGAAGAATATAAAACTTTCGGGGCTTTGACATATAGACAAGCCCCGTTTATTCATTGACAGAAAATATTTTTGTGTTATACTTTTGTTGAATTAGAGTTTAACTTTTTGTTTATCATATATAGTATAAAATTATTCGAAAGGAAGGTAATTCGATATGAAAAGATCAACCAAAAACATACTTATAAGCTCGGGAGTTGCCGCAACCACCATGGCGGCAATAGCAGGAGCGGCATTCAGTGCAGGCAAATATCTTATGAAGGTTGCCCTTGACAGAGAATTGCCAAAGAGCAGCGGAAAAAGCAAAACACGCCTGACAGGCTCAACAAAGCTTGAGGAAATTGCAAACGAAATAGATGAAAATGCCGCAAGATTTGAAGCAACAGAGGGAATTGAGCAGATAGAAATCCAAACAAAGGATGAGATCACTCTTGTGGGTCATTGGTATCCTGCAGAGAATCCCAAAAGAATTATCGTGGCAATGCACGGCTGGCGTTCATCCTGGTCAAAGGATTTCAGCGTCATCTCGGAATTCTGGCATACGAGCGGCTGCAGCGTTCTCTATGCAGAGCAAAGAGGACAGAACAACAGCGGCGGTGATTATATGGGCTTCGGAATGCTTGAAAGGCACGACTGCGCAGAATGGATAGATTGGGTAAATGAAAAGACCGGTGCCGCTCTCCCCATCTATCTTGCAGGTGTTTCCATGGGTGCGGCAACGGTCCTCATGGCATCGGGACTTCCTTTGCCGGAAAATGTTCACGGTATCATGGCAGATTGCGGCTTCACCTCTCCTCATGCCATCTGGAAGCATGTTGCGGAAAAGAATCTCCATCTTTCATATGGTATCATTGGTAAGATCGCAAATGATATATGCAGAAAAAAGATCAATATGGGCCCCGGTGATTATTCAACGACATTTGCCCTCGCAAGCACCAATATCCCCGTGATCTTCGTTCATGGCTCGGATGATAAATTCGTTCCCATCGAGATGACTTATGAGAATTATAAAGCGTGTGCTTCCCCGAAAAGGCTCGTTGTTATTCCGGGCGCAGAGCACGGAATGAGCTACTATGTTGACAGAGAGACATATGAAAAGGAAATGCTCTCCTTCTGGCAGGATTTTGACAATGTCAAGCCGGAAGTAAACGAGACGGTTGAAAGCTCCGTTGAGACTTCTCTATAATAAAATGCTTTTTTAACAGTAATTTAGCGAACAGTCGAAGCCGTAATCCGTAGGGGCGATCATTGATCGCCCGTCTCATAAACAGCTCAAAATATCGTTATTTTACGCCGTTTGTTTTTTCGGGCGATCAATGATCGCCCCTACAAATTTCGTT
>JAFXAN010000116.1 GCA_017517035.1 Clostridia bacterium | reverse complement strand
TCCGTATAAACACAGATAAACAACAATAAAAATCCTCTTTTTAAAGTTTTGCTCAAGCTTTTTTAAAAGCTTGCGGGAGCCGGCAACGGTGCCGGTCGCCACCGCAGTGGCGAAACTCCTTCACCGACAAATTACTGTTTACAAAAAACTCCACAATAAAAACAAGAAAAAGAAATCTTGTTTTTTGGAGAAAATGTCAATTGATTTGCAGAAAAAATCATTTACAAAAATGTGAAATTGTGTTATCATAAAGAAAAAACGGAGGTGCCTTATATGATACCGAGAAAAGAATTTCCAAATCCCCAATTTGAGCGTGAAAGCTGGAGAAACCTCAATGGTGAATGGGATTTTGCCATTGATATGGCAAGAACAGGAAAGGAAAGACAGATGAATCTTTCCTCATCCACAGCTTTTGATAAAAAGATCATCGTTCCTTTTTGCCCCGAAAGTGTTCTTTCGGGAATCGGAAATACCGACTTTATGTATGGAGTTTGGTATAGAAGAAAGATCAATCTGAGCGCAGAGGAGATTTCGGGCAGAGTTATCCTGAATATCGGTGCTTGTGACCACAAAACAGAGGTTTTTGTGAATGAAAAGAGCGTTGGTATTCATGTGGGAGGTTACTGCTCCTTCTCATTTGATATAACAGAATATGTCAGTGAGGGAGAAAATGCCATCGTGATCTATGCCGAGGATGAGATAAGGAGCGGCAAACAGCCTGCGGGAAAGCAAAGCACAAGGCTCGAATCCCATGGCTGCTCATATACCCGTACAACAGGTATCTGGCAGACAGTTTGGCTTGAATTTGTACCGGATTCATATATTCACAAATTCAAAATAAATACCGATGTAAAATCCGAGAGCGTAAATATCAGCGGTAGTGTTAAGGGTGACGGAAAGTTAAGTGCAAAAGTCTTTTATGAGGGCAAGAGCATGGGAGAAGCAAGCACCGATACCATCGGAGCTTTTTCCCTCAACATAAAGCTTTCCGAGCTTCATCTCTGGGACATCGGATGCGGAAATCTCTATGATCTTGTGCTTACCCTCACGGATGAAAACGGAAAAGAAGATATCGTTAAGAGCTATTTCGGAATGAGAGAGATCGGCTTTGATGGCGGCAGATTCATGCTCAACGGAAGATCTGTTTACCAGCGTCTTGTGCTCGATCAGGGCTTCTACCCAGACGGGATATATACCGCACCCGATGATGAAGCACTTGTTCGTGATATAGAGATATCCTTTGCGGCAGGCTTCAACGGTGCAAGACTTCATGAAAAGGTCTTTGAGCCTCGCTTCCTCTACCATGCGGATAGACTTGGTTATCTTGTCTGGGGTGAGCATCCCGATTGGGGATTCAATTATAATACGGACGAAAATCTGCATATTTATCTCTCAATGTGGCTCGAGGAGCTTGAGAGAGATGTGAACCACCCGTCCATTATCGGTTGGTGTCCCTTCAATGAAACTTGGATAAGGAACACAAGCAGTGCTCACAACAACAATCTTGAGATGATATATAAGGTTACAAAGGCGTTTGATCCTTCGAGACCCTGCATTGATACCAGCGGGTATACTCATACTGCATTTACCGATATTTTCGACTTCCACGATTATTCCCACAACTGCGATCTTTTGAGAAAGAGATATTGCTCCGAGCCTGATTTTAACAATCAGGAGTTGTTCGGCGCAGAATATGATATGTTCAAGCCCGGAAGTGCAGGCTACAGAGGACAGCCTTTGTTTGTCAGCGAGTGCGGAGGAATCGGACTCAAGGTCACCGATAACGGCTGGGGATATAACGTTGTTCAGAATGATGCAAAGTCTGTTGCAGAGCTATATTGCAAAGTGATGACGGTTTTCCTTGAAAGCCCACATCTTTTCGGCTTTTGCTATACACAGCTTTATGATATCGAGCAGGAGCAGAACGGAATCTATACATATGACAGAAAGCCTAAAATGGATATTGAAATAATCAGAAAATGCAATATGCAAAAGGCGGCAATTGAAGACTGAGAAACGCGGCGGAGCCTATCGCTTCTTTAAAGTTTTTTGACTCGGCCATATTCTTGGATAAATTTTTATCGCCCTTTCTCGGTTGCATAGGTGGGATTTTTCATTGCCCACTCGAAAATATAGTCGCAGACGGCTTGATCGCAGAAGCGCAAGCCGTCTGCTCCTTATTTTCTCCCTTTTCGCCCTCGCTCCATCCGCCACCGCCGGCGCTCGGCCTCAAAGCCCACTCCCTCCTCCGGAGGTCGTGAAGGTAAAATCCAGCCGTAAGCAAAAAAGAAAACCACCCGATTGGGTGGTTTCTTTTTTGTGTAAGGGCTATAAAAAAGATATTTTTTCCATTTTGCTTACGGGATTTGAACTCAACGGCTCATTATTTCAAAATTCGTGAAATTCTTTGTTATCGATTTTTTGAGATTTTTAAATATAAATCATTCAGTTGTTGTGCTATCTCTAATATTTCTCTTTCATTGTCATAGTGCTGATGTGCCTTTTTCGATAATTCTACTATTGCCCTGTGTATATGATTGTTTTCATCATACTTAGGAATATAGATTCTCGGTCTAATAGGGAAAGACCTTGAATCAGAAGAATTAATTACATATTGGAATGCAACCGGAGTATTCATTATTCCGCAAATAAAAATGAGCTTCATCCAGACTTATATAGTTTCCAACACTATCTTCACATATTGAAACAGCGTGATTTTGGAACAAAGGTCTTTTCTTTCCGCCCCAAGATGTATCAACAGAAGAAATAACTGCAGCACCCCATTTCGTGTTATCTCTAAACACCACATAATTTTCCGCAAAACTATATGCGCCAACTCTCGCTAATTTATAAAACTCCCCATCTCTTCCGATTATTCGTTCATTATAGGTTGTTTGAGCGAGAATTAAATCCTTGTGCTTTTGATAAAAAGATGCCAGTTTCGGAGCGGTACGAACTAATTCTTCTAATGATATAGGTAATCGTGTATTTCTTTCGTCATATGGAAACGGCACAATATATCCTGACAGCTCAACATGAAATGGTGATACATCTACCCCTTTCACAAGAGGATGTAAGTATTTTGTTTCCAACAATTCAACTGTTTGGGGAACATGATATTTTGCCTTCTTGATTTGAATATTTCTTAAACTTGTACAAGTAGGCGTGGAAGGTAATCCTGATTCTTCAAAAATCATCATTTCTTGGGGATAAAATTCAATTCCTTCTCTACCGATATATTGAGATTCACCAGCAACAGACATAAAATCATTCAATTGGTTTCTGGATTCAACATATGCAAAGAAGTTCTTGCTTTCATGGCAAGTCGCTGCAATACCCTTATAAACATCAAAGTATTCATCCAGTATAAGCATTTCACAACCGTCATGATTTTGGTGTTTTTTAAGCACAAACCAGTCGACATCAACGCCTTTTCTATAGTCTATGATTTCTTTTGTCATATAGAAAGTTAAAAATTTTTGCGTGACTGGTTTAAAAGGATGCCCCGCCTTTGTCCAATTAGTAAATTTTTTGAAATATAATCTTGAACCATCCGATAGATACATATTTCTAAAACCTTCGTAAGACTGTTGCGATATTAATGGTTCAGGCATTAGAAATCCTAAAATACCATTTTCGGCAAGCCAATTTTCAGAAACAACATTTGATATTAATGCACAAATATTAAGATTGATACCACCAGTAACTTTATCACCAGAGAATAATTTTCTTGAAATGCACAATGATTTAATTTTATCTCGATATCCAGAAGGAAGGCTTTTCCAATCAACCCAAGGCGGATTTCCGACAATAACATCAAATTTGCCCAAATTGGCGGTAGTTAAGTAGTTAGTTATAATTCGTGCCCAAATACCATTCCATTTTCTTCGTTCCAATTCTACCAGTGCTTTGGATAATTTATGCAATTCATTTTTAATGGCTACTGTAAGTTCTTCGGGATTCACAAGTCCCGCCAAGCAATAGTAAGTGCCATTTTCGTCCAGTGATTTTATAAACAATTCAATGTTTGTCATTGCTTTTGAAAATTCAAAAGGATCTTCTACCATGCTTGCAGGGACCAAAATATTTATAGGAGATACCAATGTGTTAATTGTATATTCCAAACAATCAATACCATCAAATATTTTCTTGCGTGGCACATACGATGAATCACCCAAATATATAGGAATCTCCAGTTCTTCTTGTTCGCTAAGCAAATGAGATATGTTAATAAAGTAATTTACCCTTGCTGTCAAAACTGCAACTGGGTTTAAATCTATACCTTTTACACGCTCTAAAACCGAATGTAACTGTTCATTTATAGTTTGACCTTTGGTTTCTTCAAGCACTTTGTCAATCATAACTGTTATAAATGTTCCAGAGCCACAACAAGGATCCAGCCCCTTCCAATTTGACTTTGAAACCAAGGCGAGGGCTTCATCAACGACTTGATTAGCAAGCCATTTTTTTGTGTAATATTCTCCTAAAGAATGGCGTACTGCTGGAGGCATCATACCTTGATATAATTCTTTGAAAAAGTCCGCAGAAGATTTACTTGTATTAAGCACCGCTTTATCAGAATATTTGCTTAAAACTTTAAACACTTCTGAAACTCTTTTAGCTGTTTGTTCTGTCCACTGGTCGTTTGCTGTATACCAAGAGAAAAAATCACCTTCTAACAAATTTGTGATTCCATAATCTCTAAAAATCGCACCTTCTTCCAATAATGAAAGTTGATATCGTAAAGCTTCACTATCACAATCTACCAAAGTTTCAAAATCAATTAATGATTCTTTATATCTAACTATACTCAAAATTCTATATGCAACAATTTTTACTATCATTGCATATGCCGTTTGCAATGCGAACAATGCGGTGTATTCTTCATCATTTTCCGAAAACGAAATTCCTATTAATTTTTCAAGAGAAGTCCTACGATCAATAATAGCTTGCTGTTTGGATATATCATCATGCGCTAAATTAAAAAGCTCCTTCCATTCGTTGAAAAGCATTTGCGTTTTTGGTGTGCTTGAATTTGATAGATTAAAGTACAATGTTTTAACTAACTCAAAGGCTATACCATCATTGTCTGGTGGATTGCAAAAATTTTCAACAATGTTCTTTGAATTTAGCGCAGTTAGCCTTAACCTAATTATATATTGAACAAGTCTATCTAACTGATCAAATGAAAGTGAAAAATAACTTTCCACAGATATGTTTTTCTCGTTTTTTATTACAAAACATCCCTTCGTACCATCAGTAACAAAGCCTACAGATTCACCTTCAAAATCAAGACCTAAAAGATAATCAGTAATTTGCCTAACGGCTTTGGCCTTTTGTTCCTCACCTGAAAGAGTTGAAATTTGTTTAAATTCTACTACTAGTGCACCAATAGCAGTATCTGCCCTACCTTTTGTAACATGACGTCTAGTAGATACAGATGCTTCTTTAGTTGGATTATATTCAAATCCAAGCGGTTCAAACACATCACGGAAGAAAGCAAAAAGTTCACAATCAAAATAACTCTCTATAGTCGCTTCATTAGGAGCAATTTTAGCCTTTCGAGAAATCCTACGACACATTCCGGTTAATAATGTTCTGTACTCTTGAGATTTCACAATAGCAGTGTACTGTTTTTGTTTTAAAGATTTTACCAAGATTTTATCTTCAGCCATTGTTCTTCTCCTTCAAATCCTTTGCGAGTATTTCGGTTAAATACTGATTAACGCTATATCCGCGTTCTTCTTTTTTTCTTTCATGTATCAGTTCCATCATTTGCTCATAAAGCTCAGGCGGTAGCCGCAAGGGAATCGGAACTTTTTGCTTTGTCGGGGTATCTGATTTATTCACAATCCCACCTCCATTTTGATATCATAATATTTTGATACTATGATATCATATAAGGAATATTTTGTCAAGAAATTTCAACAAAAAAGTGCATAGGGATTTCCTATGCACAAAAGAATAGCATTAAATTTCGGGAAGTTCAAATCCCGTAAGTGTTCAATATCTTTTTCTCGTGACTATACGAGAAAAGGATAGAAAAACAAAAAAGCCTTGAAAAATCAAGGCTTTTCGTGGCTATATCTTTTTTATAGCCCTTATTTGGTTGCGGAGGTGGGATTTTTCATTGCCCTGTCGAAAATATTGTCGTAGACGGCTTGATCGCAGAAGCTCAAGCCGTCTACTTCTCATTTTCTCCCTTTTCGCACTCGCTCCATCCGCTACCGGCGGCGCTCGGTCTCAAAGCCCACTCCCTCCTCCGGAGGTCGTGAAGGTAAAATCCAGCCGTAAGCAAAAAAGAAAACCACCCGATTGGGTGGTTTCTTTTTTGGTACGTCGCACCGAAAAAGATATCATTATAAATTACTTTTCTACCGTGTCAATTTCGGCTTTGCTTATTACCCTTGCTGTATATGAGTTTTCGCCGAGTTTACCATTGTAAATATCCTGCACGGTAATTTTGGCAAGTAATATTTCCTTTGCGGCGGTAGAAACCCAGGTTTCACGGTTTAAATCAATTCGGTTATCTCGCTCACGGTCGTAAACAATGAATATTTCGCCGTTTTCGCCCTCTTCCAAATCCGGATAGGAAAGATTATCACGTGTATCTAATATTAACTCATACGGCCAGGTTGCTCCGTCATCTTCCGAAAGGCAAACTTTCATTCCCTGCCGAACAGAGTCTGAAATACTTCTTACGTAAATCAATTGACCGCTTGACAATCTTCCAATGTAAAGTCTTGTAGAGGGAGCTTTTTGATATTCGGTAGGATTACTCCATGTTTTTCCGTCATCATCCGAATGCGATTCCAAATAGAATCCTAAATTCGTTCTCGCCAAAATACAAAGCCTTTTTCCTATTTCATAGGCCATTGTTTCGTCAAAAACATTATTTTGCGGCTTTGGCACCGCCAAAACATCCTCAAAACTTTCGCCGCAGTTTTTGGATACTCTTAAAATATAATTTTCCTTGTTTATCCAATCATAAGCGGGAAAAACGTAGTCACCGTTATAGCGTATAATTGGTTTATTACGCAGAAATCCTCCGCAAATCACACGGGGTTTTTCCCACACGAGTTCATCGGCATCGGGATCGTTACAAACAAGCGCTTCCACATTTGTAAATTCCTTGTGATATCCACCTGTAAAGGGTGTTTTTATAGTGGCAGGTTTAGAATCCTCATAAAAAGGTGAATGAGTCCACATAGCCCAAAGCCGATTTTTATTATCCACCCATAACTGAATATCAATATTGCGGTGCCTATTCTCAAAGTCGCTGTAAACAGCCATAATCGGAGCAGACCAAGAATCTCCTCCGTCATCACTTTGTATCAAGACATTGTAGTTGTTTATGCAGGGTTCAAACATACCGCCTGTGTACCAACCGGCAAAAAGACGACCGCCTTTTGTTCGGGCAATCGTGGGGCACCCCTGCCACGCACGGTGCTTTTCCGAAACTCCATCCCCCGGATTTATAACAATATACTTCGGCATATCTTTATTTACTTTACACATCACGGACACCATCCTCTGAAAATTAAAGATAGCATATCATCTATTATTTACATATTAAGATCATCTGCAAATCTATCGTTTATTAAATTAATTATATCATACAATTTCAAATTGTTCAAGTTAATATTCCTTTGACATATAGTTCAAATTGTTGAATTTTCCATAAAAGTGCTTCGTCATATGCTCACCGAGCGATACGGAAAGTGATTTTCGTAATATCATTCGAAATATAGCAAAGACCTCTCGTCTGTTTTTGATGAGCGGTCTTTTTTCATATATGAAAATAAGCATCAAAAAAATTAAAATCTTAAAAAATGACGAATCAGAATAAAAAGTGAATTGCAAAAAGATTTTTGTGGCTTTACAATATATTAAAGGTGTATAGATTTACATCAATTCAAACGAAAGGAAACTTCTTAATAAAAAGAAGCAAGGACCAGACATGAAAAAATGCTCAAAGAAACTTTTTCTCCTGACTTCAATTCTGCTGTTGCTTTTGACCGCGCTTGTTATCGGTACAAATGCAGCAAATATCGAAGCAGAAATAAAAAACGGAGGATATGGTGAACCCATTGCAAGCGGCGACTGCTACAATGCATCGGGTGTGACATACAATGCCAAATGGGCACTCTATAACAGCAAGACAAGCGGAAGATATGTTATCTATTTCTCCCTTGACACCAAAGCAAGCTCAAATACCGAGCTTATTCTCGGCTTTGACCCCACCAAAAACAGTGGAAACGGTGGTATTGTCGGTGGCTGGGGCGCAAATCTGACAAATGCAAAATACCCATGGTCAAGCTATCACACAAAAATTGACACGCTTGTCATAGGCGATGGAGTTACTAAAATGGCAAGCCCATTTTATCAGGCGACCTCAATGAAAACAATGGAGATCCCCGCAACTCTTACTGAATTTGGCAGTATGACACTTTTCAACAGTAATGCTCTTGAATATTGCTACATAAGAGGAAATGAACCCATACTTTATAATTTTGATGCTTCAAACATTACCTATGCGGGTCAGTTCTGCTTCTGCGGACTCCGTAAGATACAAAGCTTTGAGCTTTCAAATTCTCTGACATTAGGCGGAACAAACATTTTTGATGATTGCAGTACCCTTAAGTCGATCACCATTCCTGCTTCGGTAACAAATCTTCCAAGCAAGACTTTTGACAGATGCGGTGCGCTTGAGTGCGTTACATTCCTCGGAAATACTTCAATAGCTGTTGTAAGCTCCGCCACAACTCTTGCTTCTGCTGTCGAAAACAAGGACGGAAATGCATTTGCAAGATGTACTTCTCTTAAAACCATCAATGCATTCCCCGGAACAAAAGCATATAGTTTTGCGGAAAAATTCGGCCTCACCATCGGACTTCCCCCAAACGGTGTTTACAGCACTGCAACAGATGACGGTGCAGCCACTGTTTCAATTGATCTTGACAACGGTGTTCTTACCATCGAAAAAAACAGCGGATATGACACACTGAATATTTGTGACGAAGCTCTTCAAAGCTTTATGCGACTCATTTCTTCTTCTGTGAAAGAAGCTGTGATCGACAGTTTTTCTCTCATAAGCTTTGCGATGTCAGATGAACAGATAGCAAAGGATGATGAGGAAGAATGTTATTTCAACCTTTTTGCATACCTTCCAAATCTCGAAAAAGTACATTTTCTCGGAAACGGTATCAGAATTTCCACTAAAGACTACGGCAAAGGACTTTTCGAGGGTGCAAATTCCCTTAAAACAGTCGGATTCGGAGAAAGGATCGAGGAAAACATTGTTGATATTTCGGGAATCATATGCAATGAAGCAGACTATCCCGAAAATTATGCGGTAAATCTTTTTGCCGGATGCTCATCCATGACAAATGTTAAGCTTCCGGAAGACACTCTGTTCGACAGCATCGAACGCTCCACCTTTGCCGGATGTACTTCTCTTTTCGAAATAATAATCCCCGAAAATATAACATTTATCGCAGAACGCGCATTCAGAGGTTGCTTTGCACTTGAAAGTGCAATAATCCTCGGAGAAAAATGCGAATATACAGCCGAAGGCGAAAATGCTTCCTTTGAAAGTATAACCAAGATAACAAACAAATTCGTTCCTCAGCTCAACAGTGCAGCCATACATAACGGTTTTTCTATCAGATACAAGGACTATAACGGTCTCAGGGGCATCTTCTGTTTCGATAATGAGGGTGTTGCTAAAGAAAATACGGAAAAAGGTTATACACTTATAGAATACGGGACCATTTTGACTACAGCGGCAAATAAAATGCTTTACGGCGCAGAGCTTTCATATAATGAGTCTTCTGACAGCTATGAAGCAACAGCATACGGTCTGAAACAGGTCCAAATTTGGTCAAACGGTTCTTATAAAAATAAAATTCTCGGAATCGGAAAAGCATCAGAAAACGAAATTGACGGTGCAACATATTTTGCTGTTTCAGTAGTCAATTATAAAAACAACTACCGCACCGACATTTATATGTGTGCATATGAGGTTTGGGAATTTGACGGTGAAAAATTCATAATCTACTCGGATTACGAAAACTCAAGCGGAAACAGCAACTTCAATCAGACAAATATTTATAAGGTCTCTCTTGAAATGTACAAGACAGGCGTTATGAGTGCCAAATACGATGACGGCGTGGTTTGGGAATCCCTTGTAAATGGCGGAGCAGTAACCCTTACAAAGGGAACAGGCTTCACTGTCGAGGACGGTCTTACCGATATGAACGGAAATGAATTCGGTAACAGCTTTACCGTTTCAAATGTTCCCTTCTGCAAGCTTGAAGGCTCTTCACTTACTTTGCTTAACACAGATTTCACTCTTCTTGAGGACGCTGACAATTCAAACAAGTGTATTATCGTTTTCCGCGGTGAGGGCGCGATCCCGAGCTGTTCAATCTGGGGAAGCGCAAGAATGCAATATGGCTCCGAATGGCTGAAGCCTACATATTATGACAGCGTAAAGGCTTCGCCCAACCCTATCTTCACTTCTGCCACATCAAATAAGATATACTATGCAATATGTGATTACGGAATAGATACTCTCGGCTCATATATGTTCGCCGATTACACAAACAATACAAAGATAGAGACGGTTGTATATCCCGAAACCCTCATATCTGTCGGCTATGCCTTTGCAAACGGATATCCCACCACGGTATTCTGTGCCGAGACCCCTGCCGAATATATCGAAAACGGACTTTATGACCTCCATTATGGACATCTTGACATTTCAAAGATGAATATAAACGGAAACAGTAAGGTCAGAAAGCTCCATCTTCCCACAAACTTCACATCAATTGCGGGAAGCGGTGTTTTCAACAGCACAAGGCTCGAAAGAATCTGGTGCAGTGATTCTGTAAGTGATAAGGGAGAAGCAAATGTTCTCGATTTCAGCGGTGCAACAAAGCTTACCCATATCGGAGGCGAAGCCTTTATCAACACAGCAGGCTCCCCCGCAACAGTTCTTCGTCTGCCTGACTCTTGTGTAAATCTCTCAAGCAATATTTTCATTCAAACAAATGCGGCAAATAAATGCTCAATTACAAAGATCGAGCAGAATACATACAGCGATAAGGTTTCTGCGTTCTGCTCTTCAAACAGCGTTGAATATGTCACAAGCAAATAAGTGAGGAAATTAACATGAAAAAGAAAATCATATCAACTCTTCTTGCCATAGTAATGTTGTTTTCCGCTTCATCATCTTTTATGACAGTTTTTGCGGAGGATAATGTGAAAAAAATATATACCGTTGCAGGTGCCCATCTTGATACCACCTGGCTATGGAATCTTGAAACAACAGTCAATCAATTTTTGAGAAATACTCTTACAGGCGGTGAGGAATCCGCCACAAAAAGCCATGTGGGTAATTTTTACCTGATGGATAAATACCCCGAATACAAATTCAATTTCGAGGGTGCATACAGATATGAGCTTATTGAGGAATATTTTCCCGAAGAATGGGAAAAGCTCAAGGAATACATTGCAAACGGTCAGTGGAACACCGCGGGTGCTCTTTATGAGAATGGTGATGTTACAACTCCCTCTCCCGAAGCTCTTATAAGAAATGTTCTCTACGGAAATCAATATTTTGCCGATACATTTGGCAACGAGCACAGAACAAAGGATATTTATCTCCCCGATGCATTCGGATACGGAACAGTCCTTCCCTCCGTCGGAGCACATACAAATCTTGAAAGCTTTGTAGGCTTCAAGCTTCATATGGGTACAACACTTGACGGCACGGAAGATAGTCTTGCTAAAGCAGGAAAATGGAAATCCACCTATGGCTTCAGCAGCGGTTCATACGTTCCCTTTGACAGCGGATACGGTGCTTGGGTAGGTCCCGACGGAAATTATCTCTTCTCTGCCCTTCACCAGGCGGGAAGCTACGCCGGTGGTGTTTCCGGAAATGTTCACACACAGAGAGGAACTCTTCATGCACAGAATATTGACCTTTTCGGATGGAACGGCTCTATTCTCACATACGGAACAGGTGACAGAGGCGGATCGCCCACAGAGGCATCCGTTCAGGCGGTAGTAAATTCCGCAAAAAACAATACCGAGACCTCACAGGTCATCATTGCAACAGTCGACCAGTGGGCAAAGGAGCTTACAGACGAGCAGAAGGCAGCTATGCTAAGTAGAGCATACGTTGGCGACCTTCTTATGAATCAGCACGGTGTCGGATCTTATACAGCGCGCTCAATCAGCCATCGTTGGAACAGCCGCAGCGAGCTTCTTGCAGCAGCTACCGAAAATGCTTCTGTTCTCGCAGATTGGATAGGGGCCTCCGAGTATCCTCAGGATAAGCTGAACGAAGCCTGGAAGCGCGTCATCGCCCACCAGTTCCATGACGATATCACAGGAACGTCAAACCGCGAATGTTATGAACGCAACTGGAATGAATATATCATTTCTCTCAATCAATTTGCTGCAGAATATGAAAATGCACTTTCGGGCATCGCATCCGTTATGGATACAAGCGCTGCAAACGAAGTTGCACTTGTGGTACACAATCCCGTTGGTGCAGACAGAGCAGATACCGTCAAGGCAAGCGTTGACATGGGCAAAAATGTAAATTACGTAAAGGTCTATGACGCTGACGGAAAAGAAGTTCCATCACAGATAATCGCAAAGAACGGAAATGTTGTCGATATCATTTTCAAGGCAAGCATCCCATCAATGGGTTATAAGGTATATGACGTAAGAAGCTCAAGTGCTCCTTCTGCCGTAAACAGCGGACTCTCGGTAAGCGCAAACAGCCTTTCGAACGATAAATATACCGTAACGCTCAATGCAAACGGCGATATCGCAAGCATTTATGATAAGGAAATAGGCAAAGAGCTTCTCGCATCCCCCATCGTTCTCGGAATTTTCGACGACACAGAGGGCGATGGCACGGAACAAGCTCAAGGCGATACTGAATGGCCCGCTTGGGAGATTCGTCTCAGTGACTATATTGACAAGCAGCATAAAGATTATGTAAAAGACAGCACTCCCACAATCACAGTTGAAGAAAAGGGCAATGCAAGAGTTGCCATAAGAGTTGTACGAGAATATAACAATTCTACCTTTGACCAGCTTATCTCGCTTGAAGCGGGAAATGCCCCCGTTAAGGTTGAAAACAATGTAAATTGGTTTGAGGATGCAACACTTCTCAAGGCTGTCTTCAATACAACCGCAAAAAATGAAATGGCAACCTACGACCTCGGTCTCGGTGCTATCGAAAGAACTACCAACACGGGCGTGCAGGGCGAGGTCCCCGCGCAGAAATGGGTAGATATCACAGACGAGAGCGGCAGCTACGGCATATCGGTACTCAGCGATTCCAAGAACGGCTGGGATAAATATGACGAGAGCACAATGCGTCTCACACTTATCCACACTCCCTATGCAAAGGGTAGCTGGATAGGAGGTCAGCAGAGCTATATCGACTTTGGTGAAAACCATTTCTCCTTTGCTGTCAGCTCCCACAGCGGAACTGTCGGTGAGGGTGATACACAAAAAGAAGCACAGTTCTTCACCGAGCCTATGACAGCACTTCAGACAGTAGCACATGACGGTGCATTAGGCGGAGAATATTCCTTCGCTTCACTTTCAAACAATGATGTTATCATCAGAGCAGTAAAAAAGGCTGAAACAGGTGTAGGTCTCGATACAACAGATGATGAATACATCGTCAGATTCAACGAGGGCGCAGGAAAAGCACAGAATGATGTGGTATTCACAATGGGAAGCGGAATCGCATCCGTTCGCCCCGTATACGGCTCAGAGGAAACCATTCCCGCAGAAAAGCTGGCTGAGATGAGCGAATACCGTCTTGAAGACGGAAAGCTCATATTCGACATGACAAAATATGAGATCCGTTCCTTTGCTGTAACTCTTAATGACTCCGATGTAACAGGTAAGAGCACCGAAATTACCTTCGTTTCTCTCCCCTATAATACAGACATGGTATCCTCAAACGAGAATAAGGCTGACAGCACGCTTGACACAATAAAAACCGCATTCCCCGCAGAGCTTCTTTCGGACACAATAAAGAGCGGCGGCGTGGAATTCAAGCTTGGAAGCTTTGCAGACGGTGAAAACAATGCGGTTATTTCAAACGGTCAGACAATTACACTTCCCGAGGGTGACTACAATAAGGCTTACATCCTTGCATTTTCACTTTCCGGCGACAGAAGAGCCAACTTCGGTATCGGAGACCAAAATAATACCGTCATCATTGCCGATGCATTTAAAAATGTCGCTTCATGGGAAATGTACACAAGCCCCACAAAGAAAACCACAGATTCTTATATTAAAGAACAGGATATAGGCTTTATGGCAACTCACCATCACGAAAACGGTGAAGATATGGCAACAGCTTCGATGTATATGTTCAAATATGAGCTTGACATTCCCGCCGGTGCTGAATCAATAACACTTCCCGCAGACAATAATGTTGTCGTAGCCGCTGTAAGCGTTGCAAAATCCCCATATGAGGCAGCTGTCGCAACCAAGCTTTATGACAGTAAGCCTGTTTCAGAGGACAGCATCACCGACATTTCTCTGCCCGATGCATTCTATCTTACATTTGATGATGAAAATATGTTTGATACAAATGTAAATCAAGGCCTTGCCAACGGCGGCATCGGCATGCAAAGCGGCAGCACATGGAGCGCAAAGGTTACAAACGAATATGCTAATTCGGGTAACAGATCCTTTATGCTGAAATTCAATATGGCAAATGATAAGAAGCATTATGCATATTCCGCCATCTACAGAAATGTAAATATTCCCGTAAACCGCGGAACATATCTTGAATATTGGCTGTACACAGGCACTGAGGATGCAAAATATGTAAATATCGAGCTTACCTTCAACACAGGAATGACACTCCGTGACGGCGCATATTATGATATGAACGGCATAAAGATGCATCCCGCATCACACGCAGCAGCTGTTGAAAAAATTGGCGAATGGACAAAATACAGATGCCAGCTCACACCGGGAACAATAATTACTGCCATCGGTCTCGGTCTTGACACAGGTTCTGCGACACACGGCTTCGGCGAAGAAAACTTTGCTTGCGTTGACGATATCTACATCGGCACATCAGAGGAAGGAAAGACCAGTCCTTCCACACCTCTTGTAACAAACATCCGCATTGCCGAGGGTATAAACACAAGCTCCTATCCGGAATACGGTACAAAGAAATTCAAACAGTCTATAGCAGAGGCAAAGAACACCGTGCTCAATGCAACATCCGATGAGAACGATATTACAAACGCCTCAAAGGAAATGCTCACGGCATATAAAAATATCAACTATGTACCGCCCGTTGAGATATACGTAAACGAAGCTGATACTCCGAGCATTGTTTACGCGCGCGAAGCATTTTCGGTTATAATAAAGACTAACACAAATGCCGAAAAAATAACCGTCTCGGATAAGTCCGGAAAGGAATATAAGAACATCAGCGCAAGCTATGTGGATATTGAGGACGAAAGAGTCTGGACGGTTGTGTTGAGAGCAAACAAAAAAGGCACCTCAAACCTTGTTTTCACCGCATCCGATATGGCAAACACAGCAAATGACTATATAACAAAATCATTAACAGTTAAATAACACACGATCCCCCCAACAGCCAAAAGACGGTTGGGGGGATTTTTACAAAGAAAAAAACAACATATCTGAAATATCAATTTTTAAAAAAGTATTGAAAATCGTAATGATTTATGATAATATTTACTTAGAAAGTGGGGTTAAAAGATGCCAAAAGTCAAAATCGGCGGAAAAGAAGCTGTATGGATAATGGATTATTCGGGAAAATACAAAAAATACCTTGTTTCAAGAGCGTTTATACCCAGTTGCCCCGTTCATTGTCACAGCTTTTTTGAAATAGAAATAATATTAAGCGGAAAAATGGTTTCGGTAACAAACGGAAAAGATATGGTTTTGAAGAAAGGAGATGCCATCTGCCTTTTGCCGGGAGATTTTCACGAGGTAAAGGTTGAAGAAGGAACAGAGATTCTCAATATGTCATTTCATGACAGCCCAGAAAACAAAAGCGCCATAGATAGAATTTTTTATGATAATTATCAAAAAACACCGCATCTTTCAGAAAAGGAGCTTGAAAATCTTGCACTTATTCTTGGTCTTATAATGGACGAATATCCTGAAAACGACAACGATGAAAACGGGTACACAGACAGTCTTTTCAACGCAGCTCTTCGAATTATAGAAAGGAATCTTGATCTCAACCACGTACCGCAAGACAACAGTACCCCTATCAAAGCGATAAGATATATTCAAAATCATTTCAGGGAAAATATTTCCCTTGAAGAGGTTGCAGCACACATGGAGCTTTCTCCGCAGTATTTTTGCAGTCTTTTTCACAGAAGCATAGGGATAACCTTCAGACAATATCTTGAAAATCTCCGTGTTACATATGCACAAAACATAATTAAAGCAGCAGGAATGAGCTGTACCTCTGCCTGTTACGAAGCAGGATTCAATTCTTATTCTGCCTTTCTCAGAGCATTTAAAAGAGTTACAGGCTCAAGTCCAAATAAATAAAATACCGTTTATAAAATCACACAAAGACTGATATGCACCTCCAAAAGTGTCTAACTTTTGGGGTGAATATCATTTTAACTGTTTGCTTTCTCGGCGGTATTGCATCTGAATTCGCTCGGCGACATACCGGTGTACTTTCTGAAGATGCGCGAGAAACAAAACGGATCCGCATAGCCGACACTGCGGGCAATTTCCGAGATACTGATACCGGTTTCGAGAAGCAGATGCTTCGCCTGCGAAATGCGGATCTGCGTCAGATACCGATACGGCGGCATACCGTATTCCTTCGCGAAGCAGCTGATAAAATAAGGTGTGCTGATACCACACATTTTTGCGTAATCTGAAATCTCCCTGTTCTTTGCAAAATCGGTCTGCATATCTTCAAAAGCAGGAGATAAATCCGGTGGACCGAGCGGTCTGTCCCCCGCCGATGCGTCAATCCGACGCTTGGCGAGCGTGAGCATCTGCACAAGATATGCAGAGCTGATGCTTTCAAATCCAACATGACGAACCCGGTATTCGCGGATAATTTTTTCTGCCAACAAACGGATTTGTCCTGTATCAGTGATATTGTATTTTACAAACGGTTCAATTTCAAACCGTTCCAGAAGCTCACAAACACCTCGTCCCGTAAAATGAACCCATATGGCAGTGCATCCCTGCAGATAGCGGTAATCATGGCACACATGCGGGGCAAGAAGAATCATGTCTCCCGCGGACAGCATGATCTCGCCGCCGGGTGTCTGCATGCGGACACCGACGCTTTCGACAAAAAGAATCTGGTAATCCCGCCGTCCTTCGGGACGAAAGGTACGCGGCGACTCAGCGAGCTTATCAAAGATTCCGCAGCTGTTGACCTGCAGATATTCATCCGATGAACAATCGTTTCCGGCGTACTCCCGCGGATGCTGCGGGCTGCCTGTCAAATATCCCGATGTAACACCGGTGTTGATTCCGACGACACGAAACGGCATGCTGCTCCCCCCCTTCTGGATCTATACCAATTATATCACACAACAGCGCAAATGTCTACCCCATCATAAGAATATCCATGCTCTTGATAATTTCAGCTATGGAAAAGCGTAAAAATTTCTGGTACAATGATTACGACAGATTCCGGTAATATCGTGTCCGGAAATCTGTCGGAATCTTGATAAAAGGAGTAATTTATGTATACCATCCGCCAAAGTGAACCATACCTTCTGAAGCCGAGCGATGGCTTTGATGCCGCTTTTGAAGTGCAGTCCGGGACGGGCGGTGTCGTGCTGATTCATATGCACGCCAGCGCAAAAAACGGCAGCGCACCGCTTTCGCTCACCTTCTCGTGGATGCACGACAACATCGATATCGCCGCAGCATGGAGTCCCTGCGAATATCATAACAAGCAGATCCGTCCGGATTGGGGACGATTCTCGGAATCCTCGGCAGTCCATGGCGCACCGATTTTTTCAAACATCTCCTGTGACGATCAGAATCGCCTGACCGTCGCCTGCTCCGATGTAAAAAACCGCGTCGGCATCCGATGCGGCCTGCTGGAGGAAAGCGCCGAGCTTGCCTGCTTCGTGCGTATCGCCGTTGACCAGCCGGTGGAATCCTATGAAGCCGACATCCGGATTGACACGCGGGATATCCCGTTTTGGGAAGCCGTCGGCGATGCCACTCGCTGGATGGAAAGCTATGAAGGCAACACGCCCTCACTGGTTCCCGAGGCGGCATCGCTCCCGTTTTATTCCACGTGGTACAGCTTTCATCACGATTTAGAGCCATCGCGCGTCCTCGCAGAGTGTCGGTACTTCAAGGAAGCGGGCTGTGATGCTCTGCTGGTCGACGGTGGATGGTACAAGGAAAACAACGCACGCGGACTCGGCTGGACGGGCGACTGGCAGTCGGCAAAGAATAAGCTCGGCGATATGAAGACCTTTGTCGATCAGGTTCACGCGCTCGGCATGAAATTTGTCCTCTGGTATGCCGTGGGATTTGTGGGAATTCATTCCAATGCATACGAAAAATGGCGTGACAAACAGATCGACCGGCTAACGCTGGACGCCTGTCCGCTTGACCCGCGCTATCCCGAGGTGCGTGCACATTTGATCAAAACCTGGACACGCGCAGTCAGCGAGTGGGGTCTTGACGGGTTTAAGTTTGATTTCATCGACAGTATTCCGTCATCTGCCGAGGTGAAGCCCGGGATGGATACCGTTTCGGTGTATGACGCGATCTGTAGGCTGATGAAAGACGCATTGACCGAGCTGCGTCAGCTGAAACCGGACATTCTGATTGAGTTTCGTCAGTCTTACACAGGTCCGCTGATGCGCAGCTTCGGAAATATGCTTCGCTCCAATGACTGTCCAAACGATTCGTATACAAATCGACTGAATACCCTCTCTCTCAGACTTTTCTGCGGCAGAACACCGGTTCATTCAGACATGGTGATGTGGAGCTATCACGAGCCTGTTGAAATTGCCGCGTTTCAGCTGACAAATGTGTTGTTCTCGGTTCCGCAGATTTCAGTTCTGCACTCGTGTATGCCGGACGATCACAAGAAAATGGTGAAGCATTACCTGAAATTCTGGAAGGAGCACCGCCGGACACTTCTTGAGGGAGAGATGTTCTATCGCGGATATATATCAAATTTCAACTATGTTTCATCAAGACTGGGCGATGAACAGATCGGCGCGGTTTATGCAGGACAGATTGCCTTGGTGAAGGTACCGACCGACCGTGTGATCTTGATCAATGCCTCAAAAGATACAACACTGCTTATAAAAGGGCTATGCGGTGATTATTCTCTGCATATCACCGACTGCACGGGTGAGTCGGTGTCCTGCAGCACTGTTCATTCAGCTGCACCGGATGAGTTTATTCGCATCGACGCACCTGTCAGTGCATATATTGAACTTCAAAAAATCCAGTCCGCGATGCCGACCGGCAGGATCTGCTGACCGAGTGAACCGATACGAACCAAAGATTCCGGCAGAGTGAAGCTCACGATGTATGAGATGGGTAAGGGAAAAGAATTTTATGTAGGTAATCCCGGATTTCTTGATAAGGCGGCTGTGAAGAAGCTGCTTTACGATTGAATTTGGTGAAGAAAGAAGGAAAAGAAAATGAAAAAATATGATATTGCCGCCTATGTGTGGCCTGCATACACCGGCGATGAGGTCAGAACAAGAATGTTCTGGCCGCAGGGCATGGGTGAATGGCAGACTGTAATGAACACGTTCAAGCGTTACCCGAATGATTCCTGGCCTCGCCGTCCCCTTTGGGGATAT
>JAFXAN010000115.1 GCA_017517035.1 Clostridia bacterium | reverse complement strand
TAAGGTTTTAGAAATTACGGGAGTTGACATTGACAGAGTTGTTGACGGTAAAATTGTCGAGCACGGCGGTTCAACTGAAACCTTTGAGACATTCTGGACAAACGGTTTGATTAAACCAGTATAATACCAATTCCAATTTGTCTAATAGTACGGGTGTTAATCTTGGTGTGAGTTTGGTGCTAATTTGGTGCAACATTCTATGAGGCAGTACCCAAAATATCAAACGATATGCGATTACGCCCCCACAATATCCCACGATATGAGCGTTACGCACGATATAAAACGCTGTGAAACGCCAATGCAAAAACTCAAAGCGATAATCACCCATTTGGGATTGTTGCGATATACAAAAAGCTCTGCATTGCAGGGCTTTTTGTGTTTTGACGGGTAGTTAAATTTATAAAGAACCCCGCCGTTCTATTTACTTTTGGCGGTTTTGTGGTATAATATACTTAAATCAACACATTATGCAAATCTTGTTGTTCCATTTTTCTTTGGCGGTTGATATAATAAAGTCACAATAAAAACAACCGAAAAGGAGAAACAAAATGAACACAGACAAGATTTACGCAGAATCCATAGCAAAGGAGTATGCTCCAAAGGACAACTCCAAAATTGTAGCACTTCGCAAACTCGACAGAAAAGCAAAAATGCCTTCAACTATTTTCACCTACACCTTCGGCATTATTTCGTCGCTCGTATTGGGCACAGGAATGTGTTTTGCAATGCAAGTTCTCGGTAGCGGCATTATTGATATGATGATCGGCATTATTGTTGGTGTTATCGGTATGATTGGATGCGGTGTGAACTATCCTATCTACAAAAAGATGCTTGAAAACAGCAAAAAGAAGTATGCTTATGAGATTGTGGAGCTTGCGAGAGAGATTAGCGAGGGCAAATAAACATTCACGGAGAGCGGTCTTATGAACAAGAACGAAAGCAAATACTTTAATACGGCAATTAAAATGGACGAAGCCCTTATTACATTACTTGAAAAGAAAGACTTTGAATATATCACTATTAAGGAAATATGCGCTGCGGCAGGAGTAAACCGTTCCACCTTTTATTTGCATTATGAAACCATTGGTGATTTGCTGAACGAAACAACACGATACTTGTTAGACGTTTTTTTGTCATATTTTACAGCCGACACACAGTCAGTAGCATTAAATCTTAAGGATTGTGAACTTGATGAATTGATGTTTATTTGCGATAAGTATTTAACACCATATTTCACCTACATCAAAGATCACAAAGAAGTATTTAAGGTTGCATTGTCACAAAATAAAATATTGGGATTTGAAGATGTGTATAAGCGAATGTTTGAAAACATATTCAATCCAATTTTGGAGAGATTTCACTATCCATCGGATATTAGACAATATGTGATGATGTACTATCTAAATGGTATCAATGCCATAATTGTTGAATGGTTGAAAAATGGATGCGATAAGTCAATTGATGAAATATCTAAAATAATCGCCATCTGTATTTACGGGAAAGATAATGCGAATGAATAGGACACTAAAACTCGCACTTGTCAGTTTGTTATTCAATATGGTGTATAGTGTCTATCACATTATTTTTGGAATAACAACACACTCATGGTGGTTTTTTACAATAGGTATTTACTATGCAATATTGAGTATTGTTCGCTTTGGGGTTCTTAGGCATAAGGGCAAGAAACATTTTGTCATTCGTTTTACCGGAATAATGTTGATGGTTCTATCCATATCGCTCATCGGAACAGTAATCCTTGCTTTTGTAAAAGATAGAGGTACCGAATTTCATTTGATTGTTATGCTTGCGATTGCATTATATTCTTTTACAAAAATCACACTTGCAACGATAAAATGGATAAAGGCTCGGAAAAGCAAATCGGCAAAATTGATAACATTACGAAATATATCCTTTGCCGATGCTTTTGTTTCTATATTTTCCTTGCAAAGGTCTATGCTTGTATCATTTGAGGGAATGACAGAAACAGAAATTCGTATTATGAATGTAGCAACCGGCTCTGCGGTGTGTATCATTGTTTTTCTGCTTGGATTAAATCTCGTGCAACAAAAAAGATTAATAAAGGAAAAACAGTAGCGACAAAATTCAATTTGTCTAGCAGAACAGCGCTAAATGTTGGCGCAAATTTGGTGAACAGATATCATACAATATTTTCGACTATTCGCAATATCAAAAAAGCTCTGCTTCGGCAGAGCTTTTTGTTCTTTTCAGGCGATTGATTTGCTAAGAATTCCACCGTCCTATTTACTTTTTGCCGTTTTTATGGTATAATACAAATGTTAGATAAACTTGAATTGGACGGGGAGGTGTTGTGATGATCAAAAGAAAAACATCTGTAAATGTAGTAGTTGCACTGGCTTATTTTCATCGTTATGGATGGATTGCTACTATGATGGTGCTTGTTATGATTATGCCGAAACTAATACTTTATACTTTGGGTGTCTGCTATATTTTATTTTCACTTTGGACCTTTATTGGGTACAAGTTGAAATGGTTACATATTTATTGCTCACTTCAAAAAGCTCATCGCAAAAAAATGACACCAAACTCTATCAATTGGAGCCAAATCAAAAAAAGTGATATTTATGGACTTTCAGTAGTATTTCTAATACTCGGGTTGATGTTATTAATTATAAATATGATGTACTGACAAATTCCAATTTGTCGAGCTGAATATCTATTTAGTAAAATTTCAAGTTGCATGATAGGAGCAAAAATGTTCAGAGAACTCATCAGAAAGAACAAAGAAATACCTTTTGAAGAATGTATAAAAATTCTGAAGACCGAAAAAAGAGGCGTGCTTTCGGTGAACGGTGATGGTGGATATCCATACGGAATGCCGATGAATCACTTTTATAATACGGACGATGGAAATATATATTTTCATTGCGGAAAGATCGGACACAGATTGGATTCTTTAAAAAAAGACAGCAGGGCATCCTTCTGCGTTTATGATGAGGGATACCGAGCGGACGGAGAATGGGCGCTGAATATAAAAAGCGTAATTGTATTCGGGAATATTGAGATAATTGACGATCCCGCTCTGATCACAGATATCACAACCAAGCTCTGTTATAAATTCACACAGGATGATGAATATATAAAAAATGAGATCGAGCATCATGCGAGCAAAACCCTGCTTTTAAAGCTTGTTCCCGAGCATATTTGCGGAAAAATCGTAAACGAATCCTGATAAAAAATCCTCGAAGATGGGTTCTTCGAGGATTTTATGTTATACTTTCTTTTTGAAATTACCTGCAATAATTGCAATGACAATGAGCGCAAAAGCAATGAAATAAGAGAGCTTTAAAATGTTTTCTCCAAGTATGATTCCCGAGAAAATCACTCCGAAAAGCGGCTCAAGATATTTGATGATAGACATTTTTGAAATGTCATTATATTTGATGAGAGTATTCCAGATCGTATATGCAACGACCGAAGAGAAGCTGATATAAAGAAGAATTGCGATGGAATCAATGCCGATTCTTCCAAGCCTTCCGCCCATGAGAAGTCCTGCCAAAACAAGGAGCGATCCTCCGATAAATTGGCTATATGCAGTGCAATAAAGAGGATCATGGTGTCTGAAAACATGCTTTGAAATGATCGTTCCTGTTGCGGAGAAAAGAGATGCCATGAGGATCACAAGCTCTCCGATGCCAAACGAGAGATTAAGCCCCTCCATATTGACCGCAATAATTCCGAGAAATCCGAGAATGCCGCCAATCAGCTTGCCGAATGTGAACTTGTCGCTCTTGACGAAAAGAAACGCAAAGCAGGAAATGAAAAGATAACCGATCTGCTTGAGAATTGAGGATTTTGAGCTTTCGCAGATGGAAAGTCCGATATATGTAAGAGTATAATGAATTGCTATCGTAACCATTCCGAGTGCGAGAATGGGCAAAATATTGGTTTTGTCCGGGAGCTTGAATTTTTTGTCTCTTGAGCTTGTGATTATTATGAACGCAAGTCCGCAGATCAAAAATCTCATTCCTGCCATCAGCATGATCGAAGGAATGTTCTGACTGTCAATGGCAAAGGCGGAATAGCTCATTTTAATGAAAGGATAATTTGACCCCCAGAAAATACAAACAATAACGCCGAGCAGAATACTTGTCAGCTTACCCGAAAAGATTTTTTCTTTATTCATTTATCTCACCTTAAAGTTTTTTTAGTATTATATTACTTTTTTCGTCGGTTGTCAATGAATAAAACGAAATTATTGAATTTTTCGCAACAAAAATGCCTTGAGATATTGTTTTTTTGAAATATATATGTTATAATGTAGAATAGTTTTTATCGGAGGTGGTTTTATGGAAAGTATAGCTGTCAAAAAAAGCATAAACAGAGTATGTTTTGCGATCTTTATTTTCATAGGAATACTCACCGCACTTCAGTTTGTATCCATTATACTTTCCTTTTTTGAAAATGATCTTATTACAGGTATTTTCGGAGCAGTTTCAAATGCTGCCGCATATTTCATCACAGCATTGATATTCAAAAAAGCATACGCAAAGGACTATGTTCCCATGAGAACAGCTCCTCGGGTCGGTTCGCATCCTGTTCCGATGATCCTTGCGGCTCTTGCTATCTGCTTTGCTGCATCCCGTCTTTGGAGCTATTTTGTCAGCGGAGAGGGAACAGCTCAGATTTTTCATGAAGAGAATATCGTCATTTTTATGCTTTCAACGGCACTTGTGCCTGCATTTTGTGAGGAGCTATTTTTCAGAGGCGTGATAATGACGAATCTAATGCCCCTCGGAAGAAATTTTGCAATAATCGCAAGCGGAATTATTTTTGGTCTTGTGCATGGAAATCACGATCAGATCTTCTTTGCAACCTTTGCAGGAATAGCATTCGGTTTCATTTATGCTGAAACGGGTACGATCTGGTGCGGAGTTCTAGCTCATCTGCTCAATAATTTTATTGCCGTTGTCGAAACGGTTCTCTGGGGAACTCTCAAAACCGGAACAGCTGTCAAGATCAATTTGATCATTGAATCCTTCATAATGCTTTGCGGTGTTATTTCGATTATTTATCTTATAAAGATCAGAAAAAAAGAAAAAAGGGAAGAGCTTGCGGCGGGATGCTTCGGAACTGTTTCGGAAAAGCTTCTTGACGGAGGAAAAAGATATACCGTTTCGCAATATGTAAAAGGCTTTTTCAGCCCTGCAATGATCGCTTTTCTTATATATGTCGTAATAAATGAGGTGACATATGTTTTCCTTTTCTGAAATAAAGAATGATGAATATTATATGTCAGAGGCTCTGAAGGAGGCAAAGCTCGCCGCAGAGCATGACGATGTTCCCGTCGGTGCGGTTGTGGTATCGGATGGAGAGATAATCGCAAGAGCACATAATATGAGGGAAAAGAACGGTATGGCAACTGCTCATGCAGAGCTTCTCGCAATTGAGGAGGCTTGCAGAAAAAAAGGAAGATGGCGTCTTTCGGATTGCATACTTTATGTTACCCTTGAGCCATGCCCCATGTGCGCAGGGGCAATAATCAATTCAAGGATCGAAAAGGTGGTTTTTGGCGCAAAGGATTCAAAAGCCGGTGCTCTCGGATCACTTCTTAATATGAATAATTATCCCCTTAACCATAAGGTTGGATGCGATTGCGGCATAATGGAAAGTGAATGCTCCGACATTTTGCGTGCGTTTTTTGCAAAAAAACGATAAAGTGCATAAAAATACAATCGGTTTTATTAAATATGTATAAATCTCAAAATTTGCCTTGACTTTTTCACTTTAGCGTGCTATAATATACATATTCTTTTATTTTGATCTGATTTCGGTTGGCAAAAGCCTTCCTAATAATCATAAATATCAGATAAAACATTTTTTTAAAGGAGAAAAATCATGAAAAAACTCACATCCCTTGTTCTTGCTCTTCTCATGATCGTTGCTTGCTTTGCTTTTGCATCTTGCGGTGAGAATGAAGAAAAGAACGCAAACGAACTCGTTATCGGTGGTATCGGCCCTCTCACAGGTGCTTATGCTAACTATGGTAACTCCGTAAAGAACGGCGCAGAGATCGCTGTCGCTGAGATCAACGCTCGTGGCGGTATCAACGGCTTCACAATTAAGCTCGACTTCCAGGATTCCGTTGGTAATCCCGAGTCCGCTGTCGCTGCTTACGGTAAGCTTATGGACGACGGTATGATGGTTTCTCTCGGCTGCGTACTTTCCGGCGAGAATGCATCCGTTGTTGCTGCAGCTAAGGAAGACGGCATCCTTCTTCTCACACCCTCTGCTTCCGCAGACAATGCGATCGTTGATAACGATGCAGCATTCCGTGTATGCTTCTCCGATTCCTCTCAGGGTATCGCTGCAGCTGATTACATAGGTGCAAACAACCTTCCCAAGAAGATCGCTATCTTCTACCAGGCTGATATCGACTATTCCAACGGTCTCCGTGAGGCATTCCTTTCCAAGGTTGCTGACAACGGCATCGAGATCGTTGCTGAGGAGTCCTTCACAACAGATACAGCTTCCGATTTCTCTACACAGATCACAGCAATCCAGACTTCCGGTGCAGAGATGATCTTCATGCCCATCTATGCAGATGAGGCTTCCACATTCCTCACACAGGCTCAGGGCAAGTTTGATGAATCTATGCTTTACTTCGGATGCGACGGTCTTGACGGTATCCTCGGTAAGGTTGCAGATCCCGCTCTTTGCGAGAATGTTCTTCTTCTTACACCCTTTGCAGCTGATGAGCCTAAGGAGCTCGTTCAGAATTTCGTAGCAGCTTATAAGGAAAAGACAGGCGGCGCAACACCCGACCAGTTCGCAGCAGACGGCTATGATGCAGTTTATGCTATCAAGGCAGCTATGGAAAAGGCAGACATCACACCCGAATCACAGGCTGATTTCAACAAGAGAATTGTTGAGGCTATGACACAGATCACAGTTGAAGGTGTAACAGGTAACATGTCATGGGAAGCAAGCGGCGAGACAGTTAAGCTTCCTCTCGTTATGATCATCAAGAGCGGCGTTGCTCAGCTCTACACAGCAGAATAATCAATTTTTCATTTGACAATATACCTGCGGCGGATCAATAGGTCCGTCGCAGGAAATTGTGTTTTTTATAGGGAGACTAAAATGAGCTTATTTTTTCAAACTCTCATAAGCGGCCTCAATCTGGGAAGCATCTATGCTTTGATCGCTCTTGGATATACGATGGTTTACGGCATTGCAAAAATGCTTAACTTCGCTCACGGCGATGTAATTATGATAGGCGCATATTCGGTTATCGTAACCGTTTCAAGCCTTGGGCTTCCGCCAGTCATCGCAATACTTATCGGTATTGCTTTTTGTGCACTTCTCGGTGTTTCCATCGAGTTTCTTGCGTATAAGCCTCTCCGCAAGGCATCGTCCCTTGCAGTTCTTATCACCGCTATCGGTGTTAGCTATTTCCTTCAGAATATTGCACAGCTTATCTTCGGCACTCAGCAGTTGGCATTCCCCAAGATAATCAACCTTGATGCTATAAAGATAGGCAGTGTTCAGATAGACGGAATTACTCTTGTTACTCTCTGCGTTACCGCAGTTATAATGGTGCTTCTCACATTGTTTATCAACTTCACAAAGATCGGTAAGGCAATGCGTGCGGTTTCCGAGGATAAGGAAGCGGCAGAGCTTATGGGTATCAGTACTAACAGAACAATTTCCGTAACATTTGCCATAGGCTCGGCACTTGCAATGATCGCAAGCCTTTTCTATGGTGCAACCTATACATATATTAAGCCCACAACAGGTTCAATGCCCGGTATCAAGGCATTTACCGCTGCGGTTTTCGGTGGTATCGGATCAATTCCCGGTGCTATGCTCGGCGGTATCATGCTTGGTATTATTGAGCAGTATTCAAAGGCTTATATTTCCACAACAATGTCTGATGCGATCGTTTTCGGAGTGCTTATTCTTGTGCTCCTGGTTAAGCCAACAGGTCTGCTCGGCAAGAAGATAAGTGAGAAGGTGTGATTATGGCAAAGAAGAATTTTAATAATGCACTTAAAAAAGCCTTTTCAAAGGATGCTCTCACGATCTATCTCGTTGTGGCTATCTACGCAGTTATTTCCATAATGCTTTATGGTGATCTTGCAAGCAGACAGCTGACAAATATGCTTATTTCTGTTTCCTGCTATATTGTTCTTGCTGTTTCTCTCAACCTTGTTGTCGGACTTCTCGGTGAGCTTTCGCTCGGTCATGCAGGCTTTATGAGCGTTGGCCTTTTCAGCGGATGTCTTTTCTCAATGTGGACTGTGGATCTTATTCCAATGCTCTATATAAGACTTCCTCTTGCAATGATCTTTGGCGGCCTTTTTGCCGCAATTGTGGGTTTTGTTGTCGGTCTTCCCGCACTTCGTCTGAAGGGTGACTATCTTGCAATTGTAACTCTCGCTTGCGGTGAGATCATCAAGAATATCATCACAAATCTTGAAATAACAGGCGGTGCTCTCGGTCTTACAACAACAAATTCAGGTTCTTATATCTATTCAAAGCCGAAGGTTCTTCTTCCTTATGCTATCGTGCTTGTTCTTATAACCGTTGTGGTTATGATGAATATCAAGAAATCAAGACACGGCAGAGCTATCATGGCGATCCGTGATAACAGGATAGCAGCGGAAGCAACAGGCGTTAATGTTACATATTATAAGCTTATTGTTTTCGTTCTTGCTGCGTTTTTTGCAGGAGCGGCAGGCGTTCTTTACGGACATAGCTTCGCGAATATCAAGCCTGCAGTGTTCAATTATAATATGTCAATCGAGATCCTCGTTATCGTCGTGCTCGGCGGTATGGGAAGCATAAACGGCTCGATTATTGCCGCAATCGCACTTAAGGCACTGCCCGAAATGCTTCGTGGACTTGATAAATACCGTATGCTTATCTATTCGATCGTTCTTATTGTGGTTATGCTTCTTAACTCCAATCAGAAATTCATCGAATTTAAGAGCAAATTCAGCTTTAAGAGCCTCTTGAAGATGAAGAAAAAATCAAAGAAGGAGGAAATAAGCAATGAGCAATAATTATGAACATAAGCCAAAGCTCGTTCCATATCCCTCCAACGCCTTCGTCCCCGAGCGAGACCTTGGCAAAAGACCTGTTCTTGAGGTAAACCACCTTGGTATCGACTTCGGAGGACTTACTGCGGTTGACGATTTTTCTATTATCGTCGGAAGAACAGAGATCGCAGGACTTATCGGCCCTAACGGTGCAGGAAAGACTACGGTATTTAATCTTCTCACAAATGTTTATCATCCCACAAGAGGAAGTATTCTCGTTGACGGAATGAGCACTGCCGGAAAATCAACCCATCAGGTAAACCACATGGGTATCGCAAGAACATTCCAGAATATCAGACTTTTCTCGAATCTTTCGGTTCTTGATAATGTTAAGGTCGGACTTCATAATTCCATGAAGGAGAATTTCTTTGCAGCTGTAACCCATGGCTTTGGCTATGGAAAGGCAGAGAAGAAGGCAGATAAGGAAGCACTTGAATTTCTTGATTTCTTCCATATGGCAGATATGGCTGATGCTCCTGCGGGAAGCCTTCCATATGGCGCACAGAGAAGACTTGAGATCGCAAGAGCGCTTGCAACATCACCTAAGATAATCCTTCTTGACGAGCCTGCGGCGGGAATGAACCCCTCCGAGACTGCAGAGCTTATGGAGAATATACGCCGCATTCGTGATAACTTCGGTATTGCAGTTATGCTTATCGAGCATGATATGAAGTTGGTTATGAATATCTGTGAGGGTATTTGCGTTCTTGACCACGGTAAGGTCATCGCAAAGGGTACTCCCGATGAGATCAAGTCCAATCCCAAGGTCGTTGAAGCGTACCTCGGAAAGGCAAAGGAGGCGTGATAACCATGTTAAAGGTAGAAAATCTTAATGTTTATTATGGAAAGATCCACGCCCTAAAGGATATCAATTTTGAGGTGAAGGAGCATGAGATCGTTGCTCTCATCGGAGCAAACGGTGCGGGCAAATCCACAACTCTTAAGACTATTTCCGGAATGCTCCGCTCGAGCACGGGAAGCATCACCTTCGGTGAGGAAAATATTTCTCATGTGGAGTCATATAAGCTTATCACAAAGGGTCTTGCTCATGTTCCCGAGGGAAGAAGAGTTTTTCTTCAGATGACCGTTGAAGAGAACCTTCAGATGGGCGCATATACCAATCCAAAATACATGAAGGAAGGGCTTGAGGATGTTTATAAGCGTTTCCCAAGACTTCTTCATAGAAGAACACAGGTTGCAGGAACTCTTTCGGGCGGTGAGCAGCAGATGCTTGCAATGGGAAGAGCGCTTATGAGTCAGCCCAAGCTTCTTATGCTGGACGAGCCTTCAATGGGTCTTGCACCGATCTTGGTTGACCAGATCTTTGATATCGTAAGAGAGCTTCACGAGCAGGGAACGACGATCCTTCTCGTTGAGCAGAATGCGGGTAAAGCTCTTGAGATCGCTGATAGAGCATATGTTCTTGAATCGGGAAGAATCGTTCTTTCCGGCAGCGGCGAGGAGCTTGCACAGAGTGAAGAGATCAAAAAAGCCTATCTTGGCGGATAATAATAAAAAAGGAACTGCTTGTCAGTTCCTTTTAGCGTGTCGAGAAAGTCTCGACACGCTGGCAGACATCGAAAAAGGTAGGAATATTTTTCGTTCTTACATTCGTCGGCGTACTCGGTACGACAGAGTGTAAGAACGGAAAAAGCAAGTAAGCACAAGGCTTTCCTCGTGATTGCCTTGTGCTTCTTTTTGAATTTAATTTTTTCTATTATATTGAACTTTTTTATTTTTA
>JAFXAN010000114.1 GCA_017517035.1 Clostridia bacterium | reverse complement strand
TCTGTGTTTCTACATGGAATTTATGAGAATTCTATGTAGAAAACTTGTCATCAATCTCCTCACAAGTCATCCTGAACGAAGTGAAGGATCTGGAAACGCTAAAGGATGATTTCACCACTATTTGACTGTTCGATAAATTACCGTTTACAAGCAAATCAGAAATCACAAAATCTACCGACAAAAGAAATTTAATTCCAAAAAGCCTTGACTTTAACGCTTTTTTATGATAGAATTGAAATGCCAAACTAACTGAATACTGTAAATTGCTTGCATGGGATAATTGCATCTTCTTGTATAATTGCGCATTTGGAAGAGAAAAATTATTACAGAATGAATTTGATAAAATGCAAATTTCACTGTAGTAATTTTGAGCTGAAAAGCAATAGCAATTTACACAAGTTAGTTTGGCGACTATCGAAGTTTGCGTTTTTGTGCGCTGGCTTCGGTTGGCGCACTTTTTATTTTATATTAAAAATTTAAGGAGAAGGTATGATTATTGATGTTACGGGCACTATTCTTACTCCCGGAAATCACGGAAAAGACTGCCTCGGCAACGGTGAGCATTTCGACGAGGACGGCGACCCATATGATCTTTGCTGCGATGAATGCGATTATATGATGTGCTGTTTCTGTGATAATTGGGAAGAAAAATGTAAGAAATGCCAAAAGGCAGAATGTCCGAGAAACAGTAAAAACCAAGACTAAAACGAGCCGAATTTCCATGCGGAAATTCGGCTCGTTTTTTTAAATATTAAGCATCTTGGGCTTCTTTACCATGCCCTTATAGTTATAGATCAGTCTATACTCGCTGGAATTACCGTTTGCGCTCTCAAGGTGAAGTGTCATTTCTGTAGCGTTCGGAGCATCGGGAAGAGTGAAATTCACTGCAATGCCAAGCTTGTTTGTTCCTGCCTTAACATCGCCTGTTTTCCACTCCGCAAGCTCGTATTTCTCACCGTCAAGCTCGATATAAGCCGTAACCGTGTCGCTTGTATTCTCGGGAGAATCGTTGAGATACCAAAGTTCTGCCGTGAAGTTCTCACCGTTCTTCCAATTTATCTTCTGAAGTCTTGCGCTGGCAAGCTTGGGTCTGAGCGATTCCTTTACCGCATAGAATGCAGGCTTTGCAACTGCAGGATAAGCAACAAGAGAGTTATTTGCAGCGCATATCCAAGGCTCGTCAAAGCACCAGTTTATTGCCATTGAGCAATAAGGCCACTGACGGCGTGCCTCCTCATATATCGCCTTATATCCCTCGCACTGGAGCTGATGAGAATGGTCGATAAGCTCCTCAATGCTCTCGCTCTCTCCGAAATATTTGCGGAGAATATCAAGGCAGAGCCATCTTTCCTCACCCCATGCGCCAAATCCGTGATGAGATACCCAAGATTTTGTCCTCTCAATGGGGAAAAGCTCATTTTCGGGAATGATCTTCTTCAGTCTTTCAAGTGTTGTGATACCGGAAACGCCAAATTCGGTATATGCTGTTCCGTGTCCGTTTCTGAACATTTCATAAACGGTCTTGCCCTCTGCCTCAAAAACATAGCAGCCGTGCTTCATTCCGTGAAGCGGTGATGTCATGATATAAGGACGCTTAAAATCAAGCTCATAGCAGAGCTTGTTGAGCAGACGAAGCGCATGAGAATGATCATCCATGCCCGACCAGTTGTTGAAAAGCTCGTTTCCACCGCACCAGAAGGCAATAGAGGGATGACGGCGAAGATCCTTTATGACGGCAGTTGCCTCCTGCTCAAGAACACGGAGATATTCGGGTGTTCCCTCATAGTTGTTGCAGGCAAGGCAAAATTCCTGGAAAAGCATGATTCCGTATTCATCACAGATCTCATAAAACTCGGTCTTTTTAAGTCCCGAACCGCCCCAAAGACGGAGAATGTTCATATTGCCTTCCTTTGCAAGATCAAGAAGCTCACGGTATCGCTCTCCGGTAATTCTTCCGAAGAAAAGCTCGGGATTTACCCAGTTTGAGCCTTTTGAGAAGATTCTTCTTCCGTTGAGCTCAACCGTTATCGGGACGGTATATCTGGATTTCGGGAATGTTGCAGGCTCGGAATCCGCTCCGCCGTTATGAACAAGCCTCAAGGTTCTGAAGCCGATCCTACCGCTCTTTTCATCGTCCGCACTCTTTGCCTTCCATGTGTAAAGATAAGGAGTTCCCTGTCCGTTACACCACCAAAGATTTATATTATCAAGAGTGAACGAAGCATCCTTTCCCTCATAAACAACATTTCCTTCCATATCGGAAAGAGTATATGTAACCTCACCGTCACAAACCGTCTCAAATCTGACAGAAGCGCTTGTTCTGTCCTCATTAAGATCATAGAAAGGTTCACAGGAGCTGATATAGCTCTGACCTCTTGTTTCAACATAAGCATCCTTCCAGATACCCGAGATCATAAGGCGCGGATTCCAGTCCCAGCCATAGGGAGAATCGGGCTTGAAGCTCTGGCTTGCGGCACTTCTGAATGTGTCTGCGCTCGCAACAGCACCGGGTCTCTTGGGATGAGGATGTATGCGCACCTCGAGAGCTTTGCCCTTTTTGTCACTTACATCAATCTCGGTTTTTGTGTACATTCCCTCATGGGAATAAACCATCTCACCGTCTATGATGATATCAAAAATATAGTCGATTCCCTCTGCAACAAAAACAGCCTTTTCTCCGTTTTTTGCGTCGAAATCAAGCTTTGTGCGATAGAACCAGTAATCATCCTCAATGCTGAGGAATTTTTCAACATTGGTTGCGAACATGATCTCGTCAAGATCGCCCCAACCCATCATTTTAGCATAATCATACTGGATATTTCCCGGAACCTCACATGGGAAAAAGCTTTCCTTTTCGATTCCGTCATGGCTTTTGCAGCCTTCCCAATTCAGATAATATTTCATATTAACCCTTCCCTTTCGGCAAATGTTAACTACATTATACATTCATGGAAAGTTTTTGTCAATCTACAAAATGTAGATTGTCTTGTTTTTTTATATTTTATCCACGAATACTGTACTAAACATATTTAAAACCATATGGGAAAGATACCTTAAAACAGTAATTTATCGGTGAGGGAGTTTCGCCTCTGCGGAGGCGACCGACGCCGCCGTCGGCTCGCGCGACCTTTTAAAAAAGGTCGATCAAAACTTTGAAAAAGGGAATTTTATTGTTGTTTATCTGTGTTTCTACATGGAATTTATGAGAATTCTAT
>JAFXAN010000113.1 GCA_017517035.1 Clostridia bacterium | reverse complement strand
GTAGAAACACAGATAAACAGCAATAAAAATTACCTTTTTCGAAGTTTTGATCGACCTTTTTTAAAAGGTCGCGCGAGCCGACGGCGGCGTCGGTCGCCTCCGCAGAGGCGAAACTCCCTCACCGACAAATTACTGTTTGAAACTCCTTAAAGAGTCTTAACGAACTCCTCGATTCTGTCAAGAGCCTGATCAATATGCTTTATGGAATAGGCATAAGAGATTCTGGCAAAGCCTTCGCCCGTTTCGCCAAAGGCAGTACCGGGAACGATGGCGCATTTATATTTCTCAAGCAATCTTTCGCAGAAGACCTCACTTGAAAGCCCGAATTTTCCGATATTTGGGAATGCGTAGAAAGCTCCCTCCGGCTCAAAGCATTCGATGCCCATCTTCGCAAATCTCTTCAGCAGATATTTGCGGCGGCGGTCATATTCTTCCTTCATCATCTCGATGTCCTCATCGCCGTTTTTGACCGCTTCAAGAGCAGAAAATTGGCTCGTTGTGGGGGCGCACATGATAACATACTGATGAAGCTTGAGCATCTGCTTTGCGAGAGGTTCGGGAGCGGCAATATAACCCATTCTCCAGCCCGTCATTGCATAGCTCTTGGAAAAACCGCTTGCAATTATCGTTCTCTCATGCATATCCTCAATATTAGCTATCGAAAAATGCTTTCTGCCATAAGTAAGCTCGGAATAGATCTCATCCGAGAGCACAACTATGTTAGTATCACGAAGGACCTCGGCAATTCCACGCAGCTCATCCTCGGTAAGTATTGCTCCCGTAGGATTATTGGGATAGGCAAGAATCAGCATTTTAGTCCTCGGAGTTATCAGAGCCTTAAGCTCATCGGGCGTGACCTTGAAATTATTCTTCGCCTTTGTTTCAAGAATAACGGGAACACCGCCCGCAAGCTTGACACAAGGCTCATAGCAAACAAAGCAGGGAGTTGGAATAATGACCTCATCTCCCGTCTCAACGCAGGCTCTTATGGCAAGATCTATCGCCTCAGAACCGCCAACGGTAACTATGACCTCACTCATTCCGTCATATTTCAGTGAAAAACGGCGATCAAGATACTTTGCGATCTCAATTCGAAGCTCCGCAAGTCCTGCATTTGATGTATAGTAGGTCTTGCCTTCCTTAAGGCTGTCAATTCCGGCTTCTCTTATATGCCAGGGCGTGACAAAGTCCGGCTGTCCAACGGTAAGCCCCACAACATCCTCTCTTCCCTGCAGAAGATCAAAAAATTTTCTGATCCCCGAGGGCTTCATATCTTTAACGGTGCTCGACAGCACCTTGGTATAATCAAACATTATAATTCTCCTCTGATATCAGCATCGGGAACTCTGTATTCAACGCCTTTATCCTTATATTTACGAAGGACAAAGTGGGTAGAGCAGGACATAACATCCTCAAGAGTTGAAAGTTTATGGGTTACAAAATATGCCACCTCACGGAGCGTTTTGCCTTCGATAAGCACTGCAAGGTCAAAAACACCGCTCATAAGATAAACGCTCTGCACCTCGGGATACTGGCTTATGGTTCTTGCGACCTTATCATATCCGAAATCGTGCTTTGGCGTGATCTTCACCTCAATAAATGCGCTGACATATTCCCTATCGGTCTTATCCCAGTCAACAAGTGCCTTATAGCCGAGAATAACGCCGTCCTTTTCATATTTCTCTATGGTAGAACGCAGCTCTTCCTCGCTTCTGTCGCACATTGCGGCAAGCTGTTCAACAGTATAAGTTGCATTTTCTTCGAGCAGATTAAGTATCTTATCCATAATATTTCTCCTTTTATTTTATTCTCTTTACGATATTATCATATGTCAAACCGTATTTTTCCGCTATATCTCTTGCATAGCTCTTTCCGTCCGGCTTTGCACGGACGATCTTGAAAGATCGTTTTCCGTCATAAATTCCCGCAACGAGGGTGTCTATATGACCACCGCCCTCATTTTTGCTCTTTTCGTTTATTCGGTCGATCTCTGCGGCAAGCTCATGCAGATGAGTTGAGAAAAGGCAACGGCATCTGTATTTCGCAAGTCCCGAAAGCACCTCTGCGGCAATATATGAAGCCTCATAAGAGCCGGTCGAGGAAAGGGATTCATCAAGAAGAACCAAGCTGTTCTTTGTGATCTTATCAAAGATCCCCATAAGTCTTGCGCATTCCTCGCCCAGTCTTCCTTTATCAATGGTATCCTCCGAGCCTGTGGGAAAATGGGTGAAGATTCCGTCAACAGGGCTTATCACAGCCTCGGAAGCCGGAACAAACATACCAAGCTGCATCATAACCTGGGCAAGACCAATAGCGCAGGTAACAACGCTCTTTCCGCCTCGGTTTGGTCCTGTCAGCACAAAGATAGACGCATTTTCGTCAAATTCTATGTCATTTGGAACGACCTCGTCCTCAATTTTCAGTGCAACGCATGGGTTATAAAGATCCTTTGCAACAAATTTGCCTTCCTCCATCGGAACGATATCGGGAGTTATAAGCTTGCATCCCTTTGCCATGAGCGCACGCATCATTGCGGTGGCTTTTCCGATAAATTCAATCTCGGGCATCAGATTCAGAAGAAAATCCGTGTTTTCAAGAACATATGTCTGTACTATCTTCTTCCATGAACGAAGCGATGATTTATAAACATCATTGATAGCAGAATTAAATGCAAGTGAAAGTGCCGTTTTCTGGTTTTCATTCTGCTTTTTACCAAAGGGAACAAGACTTGCAATGCAGGTATATCCGTCATTTTTCTGACCGATATGCAAAATCTTATCAAGGACATCTCCCGAGCGGAATTTTTCGGCATTTATCGAAAGAACTCCGGCTTCTGTCGCACGAAGCTGGGCATCAAGATTGACGCCGATAGTAACGGATTTTATCTCCCTCACCCTGTTTGTCAGCTCATTCAGCTTGACATTAAGCTCCTTATAATAATCGCTCTCCGCAAGCTCGTAAATTCTCTCCGCAAGAGTTTTGAAGGCTTCGCTCTTAAGCTCTTCTCTAAGCGGCACAAGATATCTGCGGAGCAGATCGATGCTTGAAATATAAAGCTCGATCTCGGTTATGCACATGAGATAATCCTCTGCATTTCCGCTATCTGCCTCAAGGCGGCGAAGCTCACCTATATCAGAAAGAATCGGTATAACAGAGTTCAGCATTCTGCCAAGCTCCTCATGGTCAAGCATATCGCTGAACATCTCACGGCGATAGTTCATAACAGAGGGTGACATTGTCAAAAATTCGTTGAGATTTCTGCTTTCCGTATCAAGAAATTCGAGAAAACCAAGCTCCGAAAGCTCATCCATGCTGACGCAGGGGACTCCTTTTCCCGAATAATGCTCCGCCTCCTCCGCAGCAGACGGATAAAGCAAGCTGAAGTTTTTAAGATCGTTCATTCTAATCTCCAAAAAAATTTATTACTATATTATAACTCATTTCTTTTCTTTTTGCAATATTATTTAGAAAAAGTATTGTATTTGTTCTTGATTTTTTTAAACTTACTTGAAAAAAAAGCTTTGGCGTGGTAAAGTTATATTACAAAAAGTGCAAACACTGCATAAATGTGTATTGACTTCGTGGTCTCCAAAAGTTAAAATGCTAGAAAAACAGGAATGGAGATACCATATGAAGAACAGAAATACTTTTAAAAATCCACCCAAAAAATATAACCCTAAAAAGATCGTTCATGCATGGAAGACCGATCTTGAAGCGGAAACAGAAAACATTATCGCCCAAGGCTACGGAGGTGTTGTGACAAATGTTCCCTTTGAGAACGGATTCACTTCAAGCAAGGCAAATCATGTTCGCTTCGCTGAGATAATGAGCGTTCTTGAAAAAAGCTCTCTTCCCTTCTGGATATATGACGAGAGCGGATATCCAAGCGGCAAAGCAGGAGGGCTTACGCTCGAAGATCATCCCGAATTTGAAGCAAAGGGCTTTTTCATGTATAAAAGACCCGCTTTTGAGAAAATCAATGCAAAATATCATCTTCCGGATGAGGCTGACAAAATAATCTATGCTGCAAAATACAAATTCGGTGACAGAAACACCAGAGAAACTGTCGATTATTCGACCGCAATGCCTATCCCCTTCGGAAAAGACTATCTCGAATGCGAGCTTAATGCAGGTGAAATGCTTTATGTTTTCTCTGTGAAGACGGTTTTTGAAGGCTCACACGGGATGAACAATGTGAGCACGGCATTAAAGAACATAAACATTCTTGACGAAAAGGCTGTCAGACGTTTCATTGATGTTGCATATGAGCCGATCGCAAAGGAAAATCCCACTGCGTTTGAAAGATCTGAAAAGGTTTTCACAGATGAACCGAGCCTTTTTGTTCCCTACACAGATGAAAAGGATACATGGACTTACGCCTGCGCACCTTATGTTGACGGCATTTTTGACGAATACAAAAAAGAATACGGCGAAGATCTTCAGCCATATCTACCGCTGATTTTTGAAGGCGGCAAGAGCTGCTATCAAATAAGAGTAAAATTCTATGAGCTTGTCGGAAAGCTGGTAGCAAAAGCTTATTCGGGTCAAATACGGGATTGGTGCCGTGAACACGGAAGTGTTTTTTCGGGTCATTATCTCGGTGAAGACAATATAGGTCATCATGTCGCATACTACGGAAATTATATAAAAGTTCTTATGAGCACCGGTTATCCCGGAATTGACATTCTCGACTGCTTCCCCGAAATTTTTCAGTTCATAAATCAGAAGGTGCCTCAAATGGCAGCAAGAAAAATGGGGGCAGACGGAATGATGGTCGAGCTTTGCCCTTTCGTTATGAAAGAAAAATTCGATGAAGCTCCCTATGACAACATGAAGTGCATAACCGCACTTTGCTATATGCACGGTGTCAGAACAGCCAACTCATATTTTCAAAATTCAGACATAGACGAAATGAAGGATTTTAATGACTATGTCGGAAGAATCGGATATATGCTCGAAGGGTTGAGAGAAGAATGCAGCATTTTCGTTTATTACCCGATTGAGGATGCCCAAGCAAAGCTTCGTCCAAGGCACTCTTCAAGATGGATAGGAGAGGAGACCTCAACTCAAGATGCACTTCGCAAAACGGTCGATGCACTTGAATTTGGCGGCTTTGATTTTCTGTTTGCCGATCATGAGGATATTATTTCAGCGGCAAATTCTCCGAAAAATCTCATCTCCGGTCTTGAAGCGAAGACCATAATCGTTCCGGGCATTAACATTATCAGAGGAAGTACCCTCAAAGCACTAAAAAAGCTTGCTTCAAAGGGAGTAACTGTCAAATTTGTGGATGTTCTTCCAAGCTTTGATGCCGAAAACGGGTGCGAAATCATCAGCGATTTTTCCGCCCACTCCGTTGAAAACATTTTGAATGATCTTTATGAAAATGGCGGCACTTTCGTCCAAAAAAATAAAAATAAGATAATAAGGAGCCGTTTTTCGGACGACGATAAAACAGTTTATATGCTCGTCAACATGGACAGAGAAGACGGTGAGATCATTTTCAATTCTCAAAGTGACGGAGAGGTTTGGCTTCCGGATGACGGAAGCACAAAATTCTTAAAGGCAGGCGAAAAAATTACCGTTCCAGCCTTAAGAGCAATTTTTGTAATCATTTAATTCGGAAAGGAATATAAAAATGAAAAACTTTATGGACGAGAAATTTCTGCTCTCAAATGAATGCGCAGAAATACTCTACGAAAACTACGCCTCAAAGATGCCCATCATCGACTATCATTGTCATCTCCCCGTAAAGGAGATCGCAGACAATGTGAGCTATTCCAACATCACCGAGCTTTGGCTTGCTGCCGACCATTATAAATGGAGAGCTATGCGCTCCTGCGGTGTTGACGAAAAATACATCACAGGCGATGCTTCCGCATATGAAAAATTCCGGGAATACTGCCGCGTTATGCCCTCTCTCATCGGCAATCCCGTATATCACTGGAGCCATCTTGAGCTTCGCCGTTATTTCGATTGCGCTCTTACTATCAACGAAAAGAACTGCGATGAGATCTGGAAGATCACAGCCGAAAGGCTTCAGGATCCCGATATGAGCGCAAGAAGCCTCATCGAAAAGAGCAACTGCGTTCTTCTCTGCACAACAGACGATCCCGCAGATTCTCTCGAATATCACAAGCAGATCGCAGAGGACAAGAGCTTCGGCACACAGGTTCTCCCCGCATTCCGCCCCGACACGGGTCTTAACATCGAGCGTGCAGGAATCACAGCTTATATCGAAAGACTCAGCCGTGCAAACGGAACCACGATCACAGACCTTAGCAGCCTCATGGCAGCATATAAGGCTTCCCTTGACCGCTTTGCAGCTCTCGGATGCAAGACAGCAGACCATGGTATGGACGATTACATCAGCTTCAAAAAGCCCGATGAATATCATGCAGACCTCATCTTCAAAAAGGCGCTTGCCTCTGACGGAAAGGACATCACAGAGGAGGAGCTTACACTCTTCAAGAGCGAGATGCTCTATTTCTTCGGCAAGCAGTATAAGGAAAGAGGATGGGTAATGCAGCTTCACTTTGGTGTTGCAAGAAATCCCAACACAAAGATGTTCAAAGCCCTCGGCAGAGACAGCGGATATGACAATATCCACGGCAAGAACTGCACAAGAGATCTCGGATATCTCCTTGATTATCTCAATGATAACGATGCACTTCCAAGAACCGTTCTCTATTCCATCAATCCTGCAGATAATGAGGCTATCGGTGCTCTCATCGGCTCATTCCAAGGCTCTGGCGACTATATGCCAACTGTTATGCAGGGCAGCGCTTGGTGGTTCAATGACAACATCGACGGCATGAGAAATCAGATGAAGTCTCTTGCAAATCTCAGCGCATTCGGACGCTTCCTCGGAATGCTTACAGACTCCAGAAGCTTCACCTCTTATCCCAGACACGAATATTTCCGCAGAATCCTCTGCGACATCGTCGGAACATGGGTTGAAGAGGGACTTTACCCCGCAGAATATGAGGAGCTCGCACAGCTTATCTGCGATATCTGCTATAACAACGCAAAAAATTTCTTCGGATTCGAGCTTAATTAAAATCTATAAAGTGCTGCTTCACTGGTGATGCAGCACTTTTTGATTCGTATTTCAAACAGGAATTTGTCGGTGAGGGAGTTTCGCCTCTGCGGAGGCGACCGGCACCGTTGCCGGCTCCCGCAAGCTTTTAAAAAAGCTTGAGCAAAACTTTAAAAAGAGGATTTTTATTGTTGTTTATCTGTGTTTCTACATGGAATTTATGAGAATTCTATGTAGAAAACTTGTCATCAATCTCCTCACAAGTCATCCTGAACGAAGTGAAGGATCTGGAAACGCTAAAGGATGATTTCACCACTATTT
>JAFXAN010000112.1 GCA_017517035.1 Clostridia bacterium | reverse complement strand
ATCGTTAACGTTATCGTTATATACCCAACCTTCATTACCGGTATTGTAAGGCGGATCGATATAGATACACTTCACCCGTCCTTCATACTTGGGCAACAGAGCTTTCAACGCTTCCAAATTATCACCACGGATAATCATATTTTCGCTACCGTTGTCCTCGTCGTGCTGACCGTTTTCGTCATAGCTGTATTTTCTTTCAAGAACTCGGAACGGCACGTCCTGATGATGATTTATTACTTTTTCTTTTCCAATCCATTCAAGTGTTGGCATATCATATCTCCATTCGATTTGAATAGTTTCCTTGTAGTTTTTCCTTATATTTGTTTACGATGCTCTCACATACAATGTCAATATTATCGCAGAACAAGGTATCCTTACTGATACCGCAAAGAGCAAGATCAGATAGAATTTGTTTTTTGCTTTCTTTTGGGATAGTCAGTATGCCTGAAACCATAGGATGATTTTTGGGAAGCGCATCAATGATGGTTTCAAATCTTGTATCCAATTCATTCGTTTCGATTCTGTTGGCAAATAACATAAATCTTCCACGTTGCATTTGTTGCCTCATGCTCCGTATCGGTGCATACACAATGCGAGGTTCGCTGCAATTCACTTTTATCCAGTCAACCGCACCTGTAGGGAATCCCGGGAAAGCCATAGACATTTTAGCAAACTCGCCTTTGTTGTTCTCCAATATTTGGTAAAGAGATCTATGTTCCAAAAAATAGGGTTGTTCTATGGCCTTTTTTCCAAAACTTTCTAATGAGCAAGAGGCATCTCCAATTAAGCGGTAGGAGTCAGCAACAGCTTGCATCAGAGGATATGTTGTTACGTCCATTTCATTGTGCTTAAATGCAAAGACTTCGCCGTTCTTATCGGCATTGTCATTGCACGCGAAATACAATGCTACCAAAGCGTTTTCCGTTACATCAAGCAATCTTGTGGGAATACCGTGATGTTGTAATAGGGCAAGTAACTCCAATGGTAACATATCATTTCTGAATATATCCGGAAGACGATTCTTAGCGCTCTCTATCAAATTACGTTCCTCATTAAAGATTGTTATTGATGAGATGCATCTTCTGTTCCGACCAATGGCAGGCATCAATTCATATTTATCATCTGAATGCCCTCTGAAAAGCAATACCTCGTTTTTATTTGCTCCGTTACGGATCAGTGCAGCGTTGGTCTTACTTACTGCCTCAACATATTCAGATAGGGTATGAACTGTAATTTTGGTTTGTTCTTCAGTCATTTTCTTCTCCATAATATATTTGGGATTTATTCTCCCAACACTTCCAAATACTGATCCAATCGCTTATTCAGATACTCCGCGAAGAGCTTTACCATCTCGGAGCGGTGGTCGAAGGCGTCGTAATAGCGCATTCTATCGGTGAATTTGATATCGATGGGGGGATATCCGGCTTTCATCAGTTCAAGGTTGATGATGAGGCGTCCGGTTCTGCCGTTGCCGTCTATGAAGGGGTGGATCGATTCAAATGCGATATGCAGATCGGCGAGTTTTTCTACGATGTTTCGCTCGTCGGTTGCATACTGCTGCATGAGGTCGTTCATCTTAGGCTCGATCAGATATGGCTGAACGGGATCCTGCTTTGCGCCCATAATGCGGACAGGCACTCTGCGGTACACGCCACGGTCAAGAGGTTTATCTGCGAGGACGAGAGAATGAATCTGCTTGATCACCGTTTCCGAAAGGGGAGTACGCTCCTTGACGAGGTCGCAGATGAAGTAGAATGCATCCTTGTGACCAACCGCTTCCATGTGGTCCTTCAGCGGTTTTTGATCGATGGTCAAGCCCTTGAGTACCATGTCTGTTTCGCGCAGGGTAAGGGTGTTGCCCTCGATGGCGTTGGAGTTGTAGGTATATTCAATCATGAAGTCCTCGTTCAGACGCGCCACCTCACCCTCGGTGAGCGGTCTGCGACCGTCGAGTTCAATCTTTTTTCGTTCGATCTGTGCGAGAAGGGTTTCCTTTCCGCGAATGCGTCCATCAGCAGGCTTGGGAGCGTTGTCGGGAACAAACCAGAGCTTGCCCTCGCGCCATGCGCCGTCAATCTGTCCGTTTACGCAGAGAGTGCGGACACGTCTGTCGGAGATGCCCCATTTCTCGGCGGCTTGTTTCGTTGTCATAGCCATTATTCATACCTCGTTATGTTGAGATTTCGAATTTTATAATATATCAGTATAAGTATACCACATTTTCGGCACAATGTCAACCGGTTGCGGAACAATAATTATAAATTTACGGAATAATTAAAATTCGCTTTATTCAGTGAATGGAGCGAATTTTCAGCGAATAAAGCGAATTTTCGCTCAGCGGATGGCAGGGAGATTTATGCCGAACCTCCCAAAATTTGCATAGAGGGACGCGGCTTGTAATCTTTGACTACAGCACCGCATGTTTTGAGTGGTGATGGCGCTATTGGGGCGGTAATAATGTCGGGGTATTTGTTGGAGCAGCACGTATTTTCATTTTAGTCAAGTACGATTTGGTAAATCGTGATTAGGTAAATCGTGATTAGGTATTTTTGAATCGTGAGCCTGCAACTCGCTCGGCCTGAATCTTTGATTACAGCGTATCACTTTTTGATCTGTGAAGGACTTGAAAAATTCTCTGTTTTATGCTATAATGGTTACAGTAAAAAATCCACCTCGGATTGGAGCTTGCGGCTCGCGTGAGGTGGGAGAAAATATGGAGTTTGGATTACGACCACAATCTTGACCATATACGGTTCCGGACTACGTGGAAACAGTGCTTGAAAGAGCACACGAAAGCAGTGATTTCAGATTAAAAAGCATCAAAAATCACTCGAAAACCCTTATTTTACAAGGCTTTTTGCGTTTGGGAGCAGGATGTCGCAGGTTCAAATCCTGTCATTCCGACCAAAACTCCTTTTTAGCAGTATTGCTTTAAGGGAGTTTTTTATTAAATACTTCAAATTGCAAAGGAGGCAGCATGTGTAAAAAGAACAAAATGGAAAAAGTTTTAAAGGAACTTACCAAATACACTTTTTTTGAAAAAATGTTAGTTGCTCAAACCTCAGCACAAAAATTAATGCATTTTGATCATTTGGAATTATTTCCGAGTGAGACAAGTAATACTGTGTTGCCTTGGGAAATTGAAGCGTTTGCAGAACTTTCCATCCTTTCGACTGGTAGCAATCCTACTAAATCGTTTAAGACGCCCAACAGCAAAGCATTTTGCAAAATTATCACATCCATTAGAAATTTTCTGCCTCCCCAACTTGAAGAAGAGATGGGCACGCCAAAATTCACAAATGATTTCTTTATGGCCTGTGGAATGGTGCAATTCAAACCTCAAAAATATGCGCTAAATCGATTGTATCGTTATGATTATTTTTGGTCATTCAAAAACGACAAAATTGATATGCCAAAAATATTTTCGGATAATTTCAACGGCTTATCCTATGAGTATTTTATGGAACTGGCAATTCTAACATACTTTGCTGCAAGCACGGACGGCAATTCGTCAAATGCTTTTCGGTACATCAGTATGACCCACATTGACGCTATAAGATTACTGTGCATAACTCGGGACGAGTATATCGAAAGGCAGAACGAAAAGAATTTGGACGATGTAAATAACGTGGTTTACGGTTTTAATTATCTTTATCCATACCCTTATGTAGAATTTAACTCTAATATCTATCTTCCTGTTCCATATTTAATTATCGATGCTGTATGCGAATCGTTGGTAACAAGAGTTACAAATGGTAATGGTCGAATTCGAGAAGATATTGGAAAGTATGTAGCGCAATCATATATTGAGTATATTCTAAAAGATGGACATGTTTATGAAGAAGTTGTCCCTGAAATACCATATGTGGTAGGACGACAAACCATTGATGCTCCAGACGTTATGATCAAAGACGGCGATAGATTTTGCTTTATCGATTCTAAACTATCTACACCAAAGCTTTCGCTCCGTCATTTCAATGAAACGGATATAGAAAACAATATAAAACAATACGCGAAAAATGTTAAGCAGATATATAAGCGAATTGTTGATTTTTTGGATGCAAAATATTATCCTTTCACATCGCACGCTAATATAAACAAAACCAATGTGTTCGGCATTGTTGTTGTATTTGAAAACGCTTTTATCTTTAAGTCAAGAATCTTAACCGAGGTATTTAAAGATTTGAAAATTGATAGCGAATCAGCAGAAGCAACATTTATAAAATCCAATATATATGTAACCGACTTAAGTGACATAGAATCTTTTACATCCGGTTCTTTCAACATATTCACAGCACTTGAATCAAAAAGAAATAACAGCAAAAGATGGGGAGATGTGGGACTTTATAGTAACGAATTATACGATCATGTCCCTACAAAGAGTCAATCATTAATTTCTTTTGAAAACGAGACGAGAAACATTCTAAAAAGACATTTGGCAAAAATGATAGAGCTTCGACTGATACCAGTTCCAACGGATACATCTTCGAACTGATTTTTTCTTTGCCTACTGCACCGCAAATTTTGAGGGCTGACCGTTGTTCGGTCAGCCCTCTTTCTTTGTGTGTTCTTCGCTGCTTTTTTCATCTCAGCGATTTCCGCTTTCATAGTTTTTTAGCTCTGCGAGCTTTTTCTCAGATTTCTCTCAAGCAATCTTTTTGCTCTGTCTTCCTCCCTTTTTTCGATCACCGCTTCAATATTGTCAAGAATAAACTGCTGAGCCACGCTATCATAAGTAACAGCAATATAAGTTCCGTACTGCCCTTCTCTCTCCTCGACATGGATTCCCATTGCTTTACCGTGCTTGGTCGGCAGTCTTCTGTGCTTTCCGTTTGTCATAACTCGATTTTCAAGCAGCTCAACCTCAACAAGCCAATTATTAATTGCGGATGCAGGAAGCCTTTTTGTTTTATCAAGGTCAACAAAGCCATTGATCATATCTGCAATCTCACTTATAGTCATAAGCTTTTCCGAAGCAATCAGATCATCTCGCTTGTCCTCGGGAATTTCAAAGGATTTTTTCTTGTGCTTTTTCTTTTTTTCCGTGCCTCCATTTTCAATAACTCTACCGAGAATGTCTGAAACATACGAAAAGCATCCGAGAATCCTCGGATTTTTTGCGACCTCACCGTCCGAAATGGGGCTGTCATCAAGAGGATTGATACCACTTGCTAATTTGTCAATAAAATTCTTGGTATATTGTATCTTTTCTAGCTCTGTCATATTCTATCCCTCCACATTAATTATAACACGAATAACTCAATATTTCAACCAACTATCACAAAAAGCCACCCACAGGTGGCTTTTGCTGTTGATGAATTTTCAAACAGTAATTTGTCGAACAGTCAGATAGTGATAAAATCATCCTTTAGCGTTTCTAGATCCTTCACTTCGTTCAGGATGACAAGAAGCGCCTTCACCCTAACTCGTCATTCTGAGCGTAGCGAAGAATCTATTAGCATTAACGGAGGACAAACCCACAACTGCCATTTATAACTCACCGACAAATTACTGCCTATCATTTCATACGGTAAAACTATTGGTTCTAATTTTTCCAAAAAGTCTCATCATCGTGAACAAAACCTTTTTCGATATATTCCTCTCTTGTGTCCTTTGTCTGGAAAGAAAAATCATAGCAGCCCGTAAGTCCATCGGCATAAGCAAAGCAGCCATCATCGGTATATTTCATAGGCGAAGAATATTTAAACCAAGGCCAAACTCCCGATTTTGCATATTCCGCATGAGCGAAAGGCTCGGGAAGTCTGATATATACCCTCGCATCAGCAAGACCGGAGATCGAAAGTCTCTTATCACATCTTAGGTAAGGACCGTTTATTTCATGTCTGGTTATGATCTGCGAGCGTTCCTTCTGCTTAATAAACATCTGAAGCTCCTCATGCTGCCATTTTGGCATGATCATTTCGGATGTATCATTTTCAACAATGGCATCAAGTCCGGTGCAGACGGGCGCACCGAGAGGTGTTGACATGAGCATTTTGACATTCATATTTTTTGCAAATGTGGTAAGGAACATAGATTCCTTACTATCAGACACAACAGTAACGGGCAGTGCATCCCCTGCGGAATAAGCAGAAAAGCTGAGCTTAAAGCCGAGAAGTGCCAGAGCCGAACGCATAAGGGATGCCACGGGGAATGCTTCATTTGCGGGAATTATCTCGGGCAGGCTTCCGTTCCTATTAGGATCATGTGGGAAGCTTCCTCTAACCCAAGCAATATTTTTCCCAAGCGCAAGATAAGCTCTCTCTTCACCGTTTGTACTCTTGACCGTTGAAATCACCTTTTCGCTATCCTTAACTGACTCGCAAAGACCTCCACCTGAATAAAGAGAGATGTGATTGAAGCTGCTTGCGAGATCATCCTTTTCAAAACTGTCGAAAATAATGCTCTTGTCAATGGTAAATTCCCCCTCTATGGGCTCTGTCTTTTTTATTCCCAGAAGATCGTAGAGCTTATGCGATGCATGAGCACAGCTACCGTAAAGAAGGACTCTTATACCGTTCTCAAGTGCTTTGAATACGCATTTTTCAAGCAGTGAGCCTTCCTCGGGAACAGCCGTAAAAATTACGGTGTTTTTGAAGATCGAAGCATCAACTTTATCAAAATTCTCATCCGAGATAACGCTGCTCATGGGGAATCCAAGATCAAGGGCAGCCTCAATAAACCAATCATCCATGAAAATTCTGTCGGGCTTACCGTCACGAAGTCCTATATCACAATAGGTTTTGAAAGGATACAGCCATGTTACGGGGCCGCAGGACTCGGGATAGTCATTCATTGCAGAGAGCAGATGAGGAATGACCTCATTCGGACATTTTTCAGGCATATCTCCAAAGGAATCGTCGCAAGAAAGGAGATTTATGCCATAAGGTCTTGTAATCTTTCCGTTTTCATCAAGTCTCGCCAGTGCGAGAGGGAGATAAATATCATGAGGACATCTTCCGTATCTGTCAAACCAGGGAGAATTTGCCCACCACGGATCATGGGTGTAATATCTGAAAAGAAAGCCGTTATCGGGAAGTGTGGCAATTCTCGAAAGATAGCCGCAAAGCTCAAGACCAAAGCGTGAATTCAGTGCCGCCCAAGGGGAATTTGGCGGTGCTATCATGTTATAACCATATATATCATCAACAGGACAGCCGTGAGCAGAAATATCCATCGCCATCGAAAGGTTGCTTCCTCTCGTTTCAATGACCATGTCACCGGTTTCGGCGGTGAATGTGCGCCAAAATTCATTTATACTTTCACGAACAGCCTTTGCGCCCGAGAAATCAAATCTTTCACCATCAAAAACCTCTCCATAGCAATTCCATGACTGAAGCGAAAATCCAAAGCCGTTTGAAAGCCAGATGCGGTCAAATCCGATATCATTTTTCAAAGCCATAAACTGCTTTCCGAGAAATGTCCCAAAGGGAGTACCTTCAGGAATGCCATCAGGAAAAGCAGCATATTTTTTATTTTCAGCATGAAGCTTTGAAGCGCAATGGATCCACATATTATTTCCCATAATACTGCCCACAGCAAGCTCTTTATGTCTATTGAATTTAAAATCGGATTTTGCAAATTCAGGACCGGGATCAAAGGTTTCTACAACAGATATTTCCTTTCCGGTCAACTCTTTACCGACCTTTTTAAGAGCGGTAATCACCCTTTTCAGATCTCCGTATGTAAACGAATGCTTGTTTTCATTATAAGGAACGGAACGAACATGAGGCATATGAAATTCAATCTCGTCCTTCGGTTCTTTTCTTGGATTGCCTATGCCTATGAGATTGCACCAATTGAACTCCTTTGAAAGATCACCGTCATATTCGAGTATCTCACTTCCGTCTGCGGTCCAAAGCATAACAGCTACAGAGGATGCCTTTTTTATAAGAGGCTTCCAATCCTCAAAAAGGTGACGGCAAACACTCTCAATATATTCATCATCAAGAAAAACAAAGGGCTTAAGACTCATTTCAAGGCAAATCCTGCCCGTATCAAGCCCATCACGGTAGTTATATTTGTGCATAAAAGCACCTCCTTTTCTGATTATAATTTTAACACACAAAAAGTCCTTTTTCAAGTGTTTAAAATAAAGATAAAACCTTCAAAAATAAAGATTGAGGTGCTGCCCTTCATGCAGGTCTTGACTTGACAGGGATAATATGTTAAAATATATGTATTATTTTCCCGAAAGGAGGGAAGAAAAATGCAATATATCACGGAGAGAGCTGTTATTTTTCTCGATACGGATGAGCTTTGCCGAAGAAGTATCGAAAGCGGATATATCGGTAAATACAGAGCGGCGGAATTTGAAAGTGCAAGACAAAAATACCGTGACAGTCTCGCAAAGGAGCTTGGCATTTTCTTCTCCCCCGATGAATCACTTCTTATGACAGTTTCGATCAGCGGGATCCACTATGAATTATCGGGAATGGCTGACGGAATTTTAAAAAAAGACGGAAAAATTACCGTTTATTCTGTGAAAGCGGTAAAAGGAAAAGCATTTGCAATGCCCCCCGAGCCGGTTTTCATGGCAAAAAGTCTTTGCACTGCTGGTCTTGCGGCAACAAAATATGAAGCCGAGAGCATTACATTGCGCACAGTAATTCTGAACGCCGAAACAGGAAAGGCACGGATCATCGAAAATGAATATTGCAATGCATTCCTCTCAAGAGAGATAAGAAGCCGCTTGGTTTCCATTGAGCGATTCGCAAAGCTTTGCATCAAAAGATCCACCGATGAAAAGGATTCTGTTTCCGAAATGAAATTTCCATTCGGTAAAATGCGTAAGGGTCAAAAGGAGCTTATTGAGGAATGCTTCAGAGCGATCCATGACGGCTCAAGGCTTTTCGTTCAGGCACCCACGGGAATCGGAAAAACAATATCCGTCCTCTACCCGGCAGTTAAAGCCTTGGGGTGCGGTCTTTGCGACAAGATATTTTACCTTACCGCAAAGGCAAGCACGAGAAGAGAGGCTTTTTCAGCCGTCAAAAAAATGTTTGAGGCGGGTGCTTCTCTTCGAGTTATGATCCTCGATCCCAAGGAGCAGATGTGCGCAAATTCAGCAGCTAAACTATCGGGAATGAGGATAAGCAGCTTCTGCTCCGGAGAAAAATGCGAGCTTTCAAGGCGTTATTATGCGGGTAGCGAGGATGCGCTCTACGAGCTTCTCACCACTGCAAACGGCTATACACCGCATCTTATCGCAGATGTTGCAAACAAATACGGAATCTGTCCATATGAACTTTCACTTGATCTGAGCGAATATTGCGACATAATAATCTGCGATTATAACTATGTTTTTTCCCCATCCGTCAGGCTTCAAAGATATTTCGGAGAACTTTCGGATAAAAAAAGCGAAAAATTCGTGTTTTTGACGGATGAAGCACACAATCTTGCAGACAGAGCAAGAGAAATGTATTCAGCCCGGCTTTCACTTTCCACCCTTGAGCGTTACTACTCCGAGCTTCCCATCGACGAAAACAAGCTTATCTCATATTTTGAGGAAATAATACGAACATTCAAAGGGCTAAAAAAGCTCTGCTCGGACAATCTGACAAAGGATGAAAACGGAAATGATATGGGCTTTTATTTTAGTACCAATCCCGTATCAAGGCTCACGGAGGAGCTGAACAAGTTCTTGTCCCGTGTCGATCTTTATTCTAAAAAGCATCCCGGCGCTCCGATCTCCGAGATTCTCTTTGACCTTATCTCCGAGATCAAGGCATTCTGCACTATCCTCGATTATTATGATGAGCATTTCAGAACCTATATCCTTGTTGCAGAGGGTGATATAACTGTCAAAGCATATTGCATCGACCCCTCGGAAGTTTTGGGGGAATGCATGAATTCAGCCTGTGCCTGCGTATTGTTTTCCGCAACAATGACACCGATAAATTATTTTATCGACGTTCTCGGCGGAGCTGAAAAAGCAACATCTCTTGCTCTTCCCTCCCCATTCCCCACCGAAAATCTTTGTCTCTGCACACTGCCCATAAGTACAAGATTCGATGACAGAGCTGATAGCTACGGTAAAATAGCAAAGACGATCGCAGCCTCGATACTGCCTCATAAGGGAAACTATATCGTATATTTTCCTTCATATAGCTATATGGAAAATGTGGCAAAGCGTTTTTCCGCCGCCTTTCCCGCAGTTTCGCTCAATGTCCAGACAAGAGGAATGACTCATGCCGAAAAGAACCATTTTCTTGACTTTTTCAAGGATGATGAAGATAATATGCGAGTTGGGTTCTGTGTTCTGGGCGGCAGCTTTTCAGAGGGAGTTGACCTTCCCGGAAAACGCCTTGTAGGCAGTATAATTGTCGGAGTAGGTCTTCCGCAGCTTTCAAATGAGCTGAATATCATCAGAGATTTTTACGAGCTGAAATACGAACAGGGATATGACTATGCCTATACCTTCCCCGGAATGAATAAGGTCCTTCAGGCATCCGGAAGAGTTATCAGGCGAGAAGATGATCGAGGAATCGTAGTTCTCATCGATGACAGATACCAAACACCACAGTATAAATGCCTCTTTCCCGAACACTGGGAAAACATAAAAAATGCAAGTTCTGTTTCCGAACTTGCAAAAATCATCGGTAGCTTTTGGAAAAATGCGAATAATATGTAAACAAAATGGTGTTATTAAGTTAAAAATGTTCATATTATGTTGAAAATTCCCAAAATATGTATATAATATATCTGTTAATCAACTTTGAACTTGCATTTTTGCTTTTTCAAAAATTTATTTTTAAACAGATTTTTAACAAGGAGGAAGAAACATGGACAGAGTAGTTCTGAAATCCATCTTCACATCGCCCGCCGACTATGAAGGCAAGGAAATAACAGTTGCGGGTTGGGCAAGAAATATACGCACAAGTAACGCATTTGGGTTCATAATGCTTAATGACGGTAGCTACTTTACAAGTCTTCAGGTGGTTATTGAAAGCACTAAAATCGAAAATTATAAGGAGATAGCTTCTCAGAATATCGGCGCAGCTCTTGTTGTCCGCGGAACTCTGGTCATGACCCCCGATGCTCCCCAGCCCTTTGAGCTGCACGCAAGCGCAGTTGAGGTCGAGGGAAAGTCAACTCCCGATTATCCTATTCAGAATAAGCGCCACACACCCGAATATCTCCGCACCATCGCTCATCTTCGTCCAAGAGCAAACACTTATTATGCTGTTTTCCGTGTTCGCTCGGTTGCGGCTTACGCAATTCATAAATTCTTCCAGGACAGAGGATTTGTTTATGCACAGACACCCCTTATAACAGCCTCAGACTGCGAGGGAGCAGGCGAGATGTTCAGAGTAACGACCCTTGATCCAAAAAATCCTCCTCTCACAGAGGATGGAGAGGTTGACTTCTCTAAGGATTTCTTTGGCAAAAAAGCAAGCCTTACCGTTTCAGGTCAGCTTAACGCTGAGTGCATGGCTCTCGCTTATGGAAGCATATATACTTTCGGTCCCACATTCCGTGCAGAAGTCTCCTATACACAAAGACACGCAGCAGAATTCTGGATGGTTGAGCCGGAGATCGCTTTTGCAGATCTTGAGGACGATATGAAGCTTGCAGAGGATATGGTAAAATATGTTCTCCGCTATGTTATGGAGCAGTGTCCCCGTGAGCTTGAATTCTTCAACCAGAGAATTGATAAAACTGTCATTCAGAGACTTACCGATCTTATTAACAGCGATTTCGGCAGAGTTACCTATACCGAGGCCGTTAAGCTCCTTAAGGAGAGCGGACACAAGTTCGAATATCCCGTTGAATGGGGCATCGACCTTCAAACAGAGCATGAGAGATATCTCACAGAGCAGATCTTCAAGAAGCCTGTTTTCGTTACAGATTATCCCCGTGAGATCAAGGCATTCTATATGCGCCGCAATGATGACGGCAAGACTGTTGCAGCCATGGATATGCTCGTTCCCGGTGTTGGTGAGCTTATCGGCGGTTCTCAGCGTGAGGAAAGAATGGATATGCTTCTTGACGCTCTCAAAACCTTCGGTCTTGAGGAAAAAGACTATTGGTGGTATCTTGAGCTTCGCAAGTTCGGTGGAACTAAGCATGCGGGCTTCGGTCTCGGCTTTGAGAGACTTATTATGTACATCACAGGTATCTCCAACATAAGAGATGTTGAACTTTTCCCGAGAACAACCGGCAATGCCGATTTCTAATCCACAAACAAGAGGTTTTTTAAATGAAATATACAGATCTTTCCCGCGCAGAGCTTGAAAAGCTCGGCGCAAAGCTGCAGAAGCAGTACGATAAATATAAGAGTCTCGGTCTTTCTCTTGACCTTTCAAGAGGTAAGCCGGGAAAAAAACAGCTTGATATGCTTGAAGGTATGCTCGATGTCATTGCCACAGGTGAGGACTGCAGATCCGAGGCAGGCTTCGATTGCCGCAACTATGGTATCCTTGACGGAATCCCCGAGGCAAAAAGGCTTTTTGCCGAGCTTTTCGATGTTCCGGATGAAAATATCGTTGTTTGCGGAAACTCCAGCCTCAATCTCATGTATGATGCGGTTGCAAGAGCAATGCTCTATGGAGTTTACGGAAGCGAAAAGCCTTGGTGCAAGCTTGATAAGGTAAAATTCATCTGCCCTGCCCCCGGCTATGACCGTCATTTTGCCATCTGTGAATCTCTCGGTATTGAGATGATAACAGTTGATATGACACCAACAGGACCCGATATGGATGCTGTTGAAAAGTATGTCTCCTCAGATCCCGCTATCAAGGGAATCTGGTGCTGCCCCAAATATTCAAATCCCGAAGGAATCACATATTCCGATGAAACGGTTCGCAGTCTTGCGGCTATGAAGTGTGCAGCAAATGATTTCAGAATCTTCTGGGATAATGCGTATATCGTTCACGATCTTTATCCCGATAAGCACGATGAGCTTCTAAATATCTATGCAGAAGCCGAAAAGCACGGAAACGAGGACAGAATCTTCTTCTTTGCTTCAACATCAAAGATTTCTTTCCCCGGCTCCGGCGTTGCGATTTTCGGCTCAAGCCCCAATAATCTTAAGTTTATCAAGCCTATCATGGGCGTTCAGACCATCGGATTTGATAAGATAAATCAGATAAGACATGTTAAGTATTTCAAGAGCGTTGATAATATCAGAGCACATATGATGAAGCTTGCTGACCTTATCAGACCTAAATTCGAGGCTGTTCTCGAGATCCTCGGTGAAGAGCTTTCGGATACGGGAATTGCTGAATGGACAAATCCTCTCGGCGGTTACTTTGTAAGCCTAAATACTATGGACGGATGCGCTAAGAGAACCTATGCCCTCGCAAAGGAAGCAGGCGTAACTCTCACAACTGTCGGCGCAACATTCCCCTATGGAAATGACCCCAGAGACAGAAACATCAGAATCGCTCCCACATTCCCCTCCGATGAGGAGCTTGTGGCAGCAATGGAAGTCCTCGTCTGCTGCGTTAAGCTGGCTGCAGTCGAAAAGCTTCTTAAATAATCAAAAATCGGGCTGTGTCATTATATTTGACATTTCAGCCCGATTTTTTTGTAAAATTAATATTCAGTTAATATATTGGGTGTATAATTGCTTTGATTATGTTACAAAGGAGTGATTTTTTGAAAAAAGATAGAGTTAGCGCTTGCGGCGGATGTGCCAAAAAGACCTCGATCGGCGGTCAGGCTCTCATCGAGGGAATCATGATGCGAGGTCCAAAGCTCTCAGCTATGGCTGTGCGTGATCCAAATGGAGAGATCGTACTTGAAAAATGGGATACAAAAGCAAAATTCAACGGTAAATTTTTTAAATTACCTTTCGTTCGCGGAATTTTCAATTTTATAGATTCAATGTCAAGCGGCTATAAATGCCTCATGCGCTCTGCAGAAATCGCAGGGTTTGAGGAGGTCGAGGAGAAAAGCGAGGACGGCTCAGAGGAGAAAAAAAGCTCCGGGATCAGCCAAGTCGGCATGAATATACTCATGGTCATAAGCGCAGTTCTCGGAATTGCTCTGGCTGTTGGGCTTTTCATGATCCTTCCAACATTTCTCTATGACCTTCTGGAAAGGTTTGTTCCCTTCTTTGCCGATAAGAGTAAATATCTCCAATCTCCCTTTGAGGGAATCCTCAGAATACTTATTTTCCTTGTCTATATGCTTCTTGTTTCAAGAATGAAAGACATCAGAAGAACATTTATGTATCACGGAGCCGAGCATAAGACCATCTTCTGCTATGAGCACGGAAACGAGCTTACGGTTGAAAATGTCAGAAAAGAAAGCCGTTATCACCCAAGATGCGGAACATCATTCATGGTGCTGATGCTAATAGTCGGAATCATCATCGGAATGTTTATTCCAACAAATCTTCCAACTCTCATTCGCTCAGCAATCAAGCTTCTGCTCCTGCCTGTGTCAGTTGGCATAGGATATGAGCTTATTAAGCTTGCAGGAAGACATGATAATGTGTTTACAAGAGTTATATCCCAGCCGGGAATGTGGTTCCAGAGGATCACAACCGTCGAGCCTGAGGACGATATGATCGAATGCGCTATAAAGGCATTTGTTGAGGTTCTCCCCGAGGACGAAAAGGAAGCAAGCTGGTAAAATCTTATAAAGGACGGCAAATGTCGTCCTTTTATTTTCAAAAAAGTGAATAAATCAAATAAATTTTGCCAAAACTGTTGACAAATCGAAAAAAATATGGTATTATATATGTCGTTGTGGATATGCCCCATTAGCTCAGCCGGTAGAGCACTTGACTTTTAATCAAGGTGTCTGCGGTTCGATTCCGCAATGGAGCACCAACAAAAAAGCACCTCATCCGAGGTGCTTTTTTGTTTTATTTTTCATAATCAACTATTACATCGCAGTCGAAAATATTGCCCTCTCTATAAACCTTCAGGGTGATCTTATCGCCTGCTTTTTTCGTTGCCAGAGACTCTGAAATATCGGAAATATCAATAACCTCATATCCGTCGATACCGACTATTATATCTCCCGGCTTCAGATGATTTTCAGCGTCGTATCCCTCATAAACCTCTGCAACAAGCACGCCTGTTGCGGGATATATTCCGTTCTTTGTGACTGCGCCGCCCTTGATTCCTATAATAACACGCTTTTCCGCAATGCTTGTATTGTTTTCAACAATATCCTCGCCTGTTTCAATGATCTTATTAAGAATCACAAGCGCACCGTCAATGGGAATTGCAAACCCGATCCCGTCATATCCGTCCGCCAGCTTCAATGTGTTGATTCCGATGACCTGACCTCTGTCATTTATAAGAGGCCCGCCGCTGTTTCCCTTATTTATACTTGCGCTGGTCTGAATGAGAGTCATGGTCTTCTGGAGCGCACCGGTAATATCGTCATAAATCTTAACATTTCTGTTTATTGCGGAAATTATACCATCCGTAACCGTTCCGGCAAGCTCAAGTCCTGCAGGAGTACCGATCGCAACTGCAAGCTCACCCACGATGATCTCTTCGCTCTTGCCGAACTCAGCCGCAGCATATCCCTCGCCCTCGATCTTAACCACCGCAAGATCGCTCAGCTCATCTCTGCCGATGATCTCGGCATCAATTTCACTTCCGTCCTGCATGATGACCTTGACGGTCTCGGCATTTTCAACCACATGGGCATTGGTTGCAATATATCCGTCCTCACGCATGATTATTCCCGTACCGATACCGCCGCCGCTCTTTGTTGTGATCTCGATTCCCACAACGCTGGGCTTTACCTTTTCGGTGATCTCGGGAATGGTGAGAACTCCGCTTTCGCTATCAAATTCTCTCACATAGATCGTTCTCTCATGCTCGATTATTTTGGTTTCGGTTATATTTGCAAATCCATCAATAAAAAGAACAGCAATAAGAAGTGCAAAGCAAATAGCAAATGCTGCCGTCATAACTATGGCATATGTTCTGATTCCGCTCTTTTTCTTTGCTTTTTCTCTTTCAAGATTTGCTTTTTCCTGTTCCTCATAATTCCACCTGAAGGCGTATTGAGGCTGAGGAGCAGGCTCTTCCCTTTCCTCCTCTGTAGGAGCATTCTCTTCTTCGGGTAATTTCTCCTCGTAATTTTCCTTTTTTTCCTCGGGATTAAAAATATTATCTTCCATAATCAACCTCGCCCAAATACAACGGTAAATACCGTTCTATCATTATCTCTATCAATTTTTATTTCAGCTCCATGAGCATCTGCGATCCTTTTCGCAATAAACATTCCAAGACCGCTTCCGCTTCCCTTTCCGCTTCTGTAAAAGGGTAAAAAGATCTTTTCTTTAACTTCATCGCTTATAGCATCGCCGCTGTTTTCGATGCGTACGGCATTATACCCATCAATCACGCCAAGGGTAACAACCATGTCACCGCCCTTATAGGAGAATTTTACCGCATTTTCACAGATATTATACAGAAGTCTTGTAATTGCGCCCTTATCTCCCATAACAGTTTGCCGAATCTCCGGCTCATTAAACTCAAAATTAAGATTTTTCGCCTCAATCTCATCAAGAAGCGAAACTATGACATTCCGTGCAATATCCGAAATGTCGACCGTTTCGTTTTTATAGTTCTCACACCCAGCTTCTATCCTCGAAGCTTCAAGAAGCTCCTCGCATATACGGCTCATCCGCTCGGATTCATCACGAATTATCGCAAGGTAATGCTCTCGTTTCTCCTCGGGAATCGTTCCGTCAAGCATAGCGCCTGCAAATCCCGAGATCGTAGTAAGAGGAGCCTTCATATCGTGAACAGAAGAAGAAATTATCGCAATAAGATCATTTTCACCCATTTTTAAGCCTCCCAAACAATGCGCCAATGCCTTATCGGCATTGGCGCGGTTTTGAATCCTTTAAATAAGTTTAAATTTGTAACCAACGCCCCAAACAGTCTGAAGAGTCCATTTGTCCGAAATGCCGTCAAGCTTCTCACGAAGTCGCTTGACATGAACATCAACAGTTCTTGAGTCGCCAAGATAATCAAAGCCCCAAACCTTATCAAGAAGCTGGTCACGGGTAAACACATGGTCAGCATTAGAAGCCAGGAAATAAAGAAGCTCCAGCTCCTTTGGAGGGACATCAACGCTCTTTCCGCCGAGCTTCAGCTCATATTTCTGAAGGCTTATCTCGATATTTTCAAATTTAATAATATCATCATCATTCTGTGAAGAATGAGCATTATATCGGCGAAGAACAGCCTTCACTCTTGCAGAAAGCTCCTTAACATTAAAGGGCTTGACAATGAAATCGTCAGCACCAAGCTCAAGGCCGAGAACCTTATCAAAAACCTCGCTCTTTGCGGTTATCATAATGATCGGCTTTGAGGACTGCTCTCTGATCTCGCGGCAAACCTGCCATCCGTCCTTCTTCGGAAGCATTATGTCAAGCAGAATGAGATCAGGCTCGTACATTTTGAAAAAAGCAAGACCTTCAACGCCGTCGCTTGCAACCTTAACCTCATATCCTTCATTTTCAAGATATATTTTTACAAGATCGCATGTGTTTGCATCGTCGTCAATAAGCAGAATTTTTGTATCCATCATATCGTTTAACCTCCTTGTAAATCCTCGATGATACCATTTTATAACACAAATGGGAAAATCATGTGATAAAATTTTGAATTTTCACAGAATTTTGTCGTAAAAATGAAGAAACTATGTGTAAAATATCACTTTCATTTTAATATTATATCACATTTTACGAAAAATGCAATGATTTTTTACAAAAAAATAAATTTTTTTTGATCTAATTGCTAAATATACTTGAAAAATTCATATATATGAGCTATAATAATATGAATAAATTTCATAAAAAATTGGTGTCAGAAATGGTGTCAGGGCGTATATATAAGACTATTAAAAGAGTTTGACATAAAACACCTCAAAAGCCCGCTATTGTACGAAAACAATAGCGGGCTTTTTAATAAATATTTATTTCGTAAAAAATTATGCTTTTTTTACCGTTTTTCTTGTTTTTGAGCCGATATAATCGATAATATCGTCAATTTTTCTCTTAGTAATGATATTTTAGGTTGCTGTTTCCCAAATGCATGTTGACTTTCGGGATTGTGACACCACACGCACTTTAGCGGACAACCTTAAAAAACACAGTTTGCGTATTCCCGGTCCGTCATTTATGCAAAACCTCTGAATGTTAAAAATAAATCCATACATAATGAACCTCTTACTTATATTCGGTCCTGTTCAAAACAGCAATCTGCTGCCATTCGGGAAGACTTACAAAATATTCGCTAAAGCCGTATAGTCTTACCGTCAGGCTCTTGTATTTGTCGGGATTAACCATTGCATCCTGCAAAGTGCTGCGGTCAATTACGCTTATTCCCACATGAAGCCCACCCATGCTGAAATAAGTCAGTATAAGGGCTTTTAAAACATCCGATGAAACCTTTTGTGAAAAGGTCAAATTGAGTCCGCCGCCTGCAGTTCTCTCAAAGGGCAGTTTTGAAATACTTTTTAAAAGTGCTGTTATTCCATTCTTATCGGCACCATAAGTAGGTGACTGATTTTCGCTAAACGGTTCTCCGCTTTTTCTTCCGTCAGGCGAAGCTCCTATTTTGCCACACCAACTATTGTCACGTTCCAGAGAGTAAAATCCCGGAATGTTATATTCATTATCGCGCTTTTCTAGATTGTCAACTGCGTCAACCATAGCATTGCCTACCATAGCTGTATAATTATCATTTTCACTGTCATTTCCGAATCTTTCGTAATTCAGTATTTCACTTCTAAGCTCTTCGTTATTTTCATAATTTTCATCAAGGATTTTCATAAATTCCGCGAAGGAATAACGTTTTTCTTTAAAAACAAGCTTATCCAGCACCATAAGTGAGTCGCCTATTGTTGCAACCCCAGGCAAAAATAAATTGTTGAGGCAATACGCACGGTCTTTGTCATATGCATATTTACATTCCATAGCTGTGTCGGTCAGGAGCAATGAGTCAAGTACAGCAGTCTGCCGCATATCCTCTATTGGCTTTATCCAGTGTTGGTTTTCCATATCCTTTGACAACGCCGCAGTGTAGTCCTTTAAAATTTTTTCTATTGAAGTATAATTTTTACTGTGCAGAACTTCAAGAAAAATCTGTACAGTCGGAACATAATATTCGCCCCTCGGGTTATGGTAATGCAAATCAAAAGTACAGCAAGCCGAATAAGTAAAATCTTTCGCCACATCAGGCTTTACACCCCGGTCTGTAAGACATTTGAAGATGGTGTCATAATTATATATATTCACCTTGTCTGTTAAAACCGCAAGCAACTTAAACACCTGCTCGGTAAACTCTGCATCAGCGTCCGGTTTTAAACGGACAACTATTTCCGGCTGTGCCATATTATTAAGTTCTGCTGCCTTCAGGCATACAATCGAAAATTTGTTTGGGAATTCTCCGCCTATATTGACATATTGCTTGGATGCCTGACACAAGACCGGTTTTGCGTTATAGTTGTGCGTACATCTTCCGCAAATTTCATTTGTTTTAATGAAGAATCCGGCAAGAAGTTCTGTAAGCTCCGTTTCAGTCTTGCCGTCGGCAAGAGCTTTTTCGTAAAATGGGAGCATATATTTGTCAAAGTTTCCGAATGCATAATCACGAGAACCAATATAACAACTGAGTATCATATGCAAAATCCATATTCCCTGCAAAGCAGAATAGAAATCATAAGCAGGTTCATAAGGAACAACCCGAAGTGCTTTTGCCATTTTATGAAATCCTGCTTTTTGGGCTTCTTCCGCATAGCGCAGGCAGTAAGCACGCACTGCTTCTGCCACAATTACAGCGTTTTCCGCAAAGCTTTTAGATTCGGCATCGCCCTTTTTTCTTGCAATATCATTTATTTCGGAAACTATACCTTTTAAGCCGCAGTTCAAAACTTTTCCGTAATCCGGACTCAGATGTCCTGCTGAATTCAAAAGATAGTTTGCTGTTTTCAGACCTTCATAGGGTAAAGCTTCAACAACACGTCCGGCAAAATAGTCATCTTCATTTATGGGTACGGAAACCTCGCTTAACAGCTTTGAAAAAATAATTGCAAATTTGTCCGGTTTGTCATAATCAGCCATTTCAGTTTCCAAGCGTCCTAAAATTTCATCTCTTTCAATAAAACACGCCTTATTATCTGTTTCAAATATAAACTCTTTTAAATTTGTCAAATTTCCCATAAAAATGTTCTCCTTATAGAGTAATCTCTTTTACAAGTTCTAACGTGCTCTGAGTAATATAAACATATCCGTCTTTTATTCTCATACCATTGGGATGTTCCATATTTTTTGCAACAACAGTTGCCTTCGCAATATTGTTGCCATCTATACGGACTCTTAAAATTCTGCCCTTTCTTATAAGTTCAGGTTTTCCGGGCTACCCCTGATTGTCGCAGATATATAAATCTCCGTCAAGACCGAATGCTATTCCCATAGGTGAAGCAAGCCCTGTTTCTTCATGAACTTGAACATCAAACCATTTTTCTATATTCTTGTTTTTATCAATTTTTAAAATACAACCGGGCATAGATTGGTCGCCATAATTTGGACACGCAAGTATAAGATTACCGTCCTTGTCTATTGTCATTCCGTCAGGAGTTGCAACATAATCCGGTAATTTTGCAAATAATGTTGATTTTTTCATTAAATCCCTCCCTTTACATTTTCTTTTTCCCAAGACATAACGATATTTCATCTGCAGCTTTTTTCAGCAAAGCAAATTTATGGTTAATCAAAGAGTCAATATCGTCATATAGCGTAAGAGAAGAAACGCCTATACTTGCCACCATATTTTCTGCATAATCAAAAACAGGCACAGCAATGCAAATAATACCTTTGGCGAATTCCTCGTTGTCGATAGCATAGCCGGACTTTTTTATTTTGTCAGCCTCTGCCATAAAGTTATCAAATTTTATAATGGTGTTTTCTGTCCGTTTATCGACGGATACATCAAAATAGCTTTTGATTTCATCAAGATTCGAATAAGATAAAAGAATTTTACCGGGTGCAGAACAGTTCAAAGGATATTCCCCACCCGTACGACCATTGATTCTAACTTCCTTTGTGGAATCATAATGTGAAAGATAAAGCACATTTCTTTCGTTTTTAACACCAAGATATACAGAATCGCCAAGATTTTGGTTCAAGTCTCTCAAATGTGGTGTTGCAATTTTCACAAGGTTGTTGTTACATATTTGTCCGGATAACATAGAAAACGGGCGTAATGTAAGACTGTATTTTTTTGCGACCGTATCACTCATATAGATCCAATTCTTTTCAACTAATGCTTCTAACACCCGTGTTACAGCATTTTTGTTTATATCTAATTCATTACTGATATCTGCAATACCTATATCGTCCTTCTTAGAAAAAAGTTCAATTATTTGCACCGCATAATCCACCGCAGGAGCACGCGACATTTTATCACCTCGTAATATATTTATTATTATGTAATAAGTATATTACACAATAGTCAATTTGTCAACTGATTTCAAAAAATTAATCCATCAAAATCGATAAAATTATTGATTTTATATTAATTTTATGGTATTATAAACGATAGATATTTATTTTTTGAGATAAATGGTGTCAAATTGGTGTCAAGCCAATTTGAAAAACCTTGAAAATAAAGGAGATTTGAAACAAATGAAATTAGGTATAGTTGGTCTGCCGAATGTCGGCAAAAGTACACTTTTTAATGCCCTCACAAATGCGGGCGCTGAATCTGCAAACTACCCTTTCTGCACGATCGAACCGAATGTTGGTGTTGTTGCGGTTCCCGATAGCCGCCTCGATGTTCTTGCAGAAATGTATAATCCCGAAAAATATACCCCCGCTGTTATCGAATTTGTTGATATTGCAGGTCTTGTTAGAGGTGCTTCAAAGGGCGAAGGTCTTGGTAACAAGTTCCTTTCCCATATAAGAGAGGTTGATGCTATCCTTCATGTTATCCGTTGCTTTAATGACGATAATATCATTCATGTTGACGGTGCTATTGACCCCATGCGAGACCTTGAAACGATAAATCTTGAGCTGATATTCTCTGATATGGAGATACTCGAGCGCAGAATGGACAGAGTTCGCAAGGCTATGAAGGGCGACAAAACACTTGCTGCGGAGCTTGAAGCACTTGAAAAGGTTTATGCAGGTCTTGAAGAGGGCAAGTGCGCAAGAGCGCTGGAGCTGACCGAGGACGAGCTTGGATATATTGCCGAAGCAAACCTTCTGACCTTAAAGCCAATCATCTATGTTGCCAATGTAAGCGAAGACGAGGCAGGCAGTGAGCCTACGGGCAATGAAATGTATATGAAGCTTAAGGCTCATGCCGAAAGCGAGCACGCACAGGTCATGGCTATCTGCGCCGGAATCGAGGCTGAAATTGCCGAGCTTCCCGCAGACGAAAAGGCTGTTTTCCTTGAAGATCTTGGAATTGCCGAAAGCGGCCTTGACAGACTTATAAAAGCAAGCTATACTCTTCTCGGACTTATCAGCTATCTCACAGCAGGTCCTAAGGAGGTAAGAGCCTGGACCATCACCAAGGGAACAAAGGCTCCCCAGGCAGCGGGAAAGATACATAGTGACTTCGAGCGCGGATTTATCCGTGCCGAGATCGTTGCATATGACGACCTTATGAAGTGCGGCACAATGAACGCCGCAAAGGAACAGGGACTTATGCGAAGCGAAGGTAAGGAATATGTTATCGCAGACGGTGATATCGTTCTTTTCAGATTCAATGTTTAAATTGTACGAACTTTAAAAATAGGGGGACTATGCCATAGTCCCCTTTCTTGAAAGGAAATAAAATGAACAGCTCAAAGAAAATTATTCTCGGCTCATCCTATTATTCTGTGGGATATGCTTTTGAAGCAAATAACACAATGATAATCGAAAGAACCCAGCTTTGTGACCCTGTTTATTATGGCACTTTCAGAACCTTCAAAATTGAATATCGGGAGAGCTGGCTTCCCGAAACAAAGGAGATCTTTAGTTTTTTCACAGAAAACGGCGGGATCAAAGACGGTTATCTGATCCCAACGCATTCTGAAATACTTCTTGCGGATTTTATTCGCAGGAAAGAAATTCCCATGCTTTTCGGAAGCGACATCATTGAGCTTTCGGAAAAGACACTTTCTATCATAAACAACGGCGGAATAAATCACCTCGAAGCCGAAAAAATCATCGACAAAAGAACGAAAAGCTGCGGCAAAAAGCATATAAATGTCATTTGCACAGGCAAACCATCAAATATTGAAAAGAATGAAAATTTTGAGATTTCCACATCGTTTTTTCCATGTGAAAATAGATTTGTTCTGACATTTTCTTCTTCCGAAGAAACCGAAACCAACCTTTTAAAAATGCTCATTACCGACCATCTGACAAAATCCTTTAAGAATAAGGATGATAAAATACTCAGAATGGCTTATCTACCATATTTTGATGATTCTCTCCCCTGCCCCTTTGACGAATTTGACAAGGGCATAAAAGACGGAAGGGAGGCAAAAAAATGAAGCTTTCATATCTCGAAAACGGAAAACAACTTACTGAAGAGGTAAAAAATATTAACTTTGATATGGAATGCGATGTGCTTTGCATTGGAATGGGCGCAGCAGGTGCGTATGCTGCTATTTCCGCCGCAAGAGAGGGTGCATCGGTCATAGCCCTTGAAAGGGACGAAAATATTGGAGGAATGCCCATCACGGGAATGGTGCCAACCTTTTATTATGGCGAGGTTGGCGGCACATTTGAAAAGGTCGAGAAAAATGCAATCGAGCTTGACAAGTTCTTTGAGGGGGGATATATTCATACCGAATCACGGCACTGTGAGCTTTTCCGACTCATTTCCACGCATAAGATAAAGCTTCTCTGCTCCTCGCTTGCCCTTGGTGTTTATTTTGACGGTAAAAGAGCTATCGGTGTTCGTGCGCTTATAAGAGGTGAGCAGAAAAATATCGCATCAAAAATGCTGATAGATGCAACATCCGAGGGACATATTATTTCAATGTGCCCCGTGAAAACATATTTTGGAAGAATAGCCGACGGAAAAGCTGCACCTTTCACCAACCGCATAGATTATCTTGACGAGGACGGCTTTTACGGCTACTATAATGACGATGACGGATACAGAAATCAGTATGATCCCGTTGAGATCTCAAAAAGCATCATCAATGCCCACGCCTCAAAGCTTGAATTTCTGATGAAAGAAAACAAGGAGATCATCTCGGTTGCACCGAATATTGGTGTCAGAGAAGGAAAGCGCTTCGAGGGAGAGGAAATGCTCTCATATAAAGACATACTCTTCATGAAAAAGCCTCAAAAAACACTTCTCTATTGCCGTTCTGATCTCGACAGGCACGGCAGGGATCTTGCCATTGACGATGAGATCTACCAGAATTGGTGGGTAATATCCAATCTTTCAACGGTAACTGCAAAAATTGCCCTGCCAATGGGTGCAGTAGTGCCGAAAGGACTTGATGGGATTCTCAGTGCAGGCAGATGTATATCTCTTGACAGCTATTCATCAAGTGCCGTGAGAATGAACCGTGATATGTTCAGAATTGGTGAATGCGTCGGAATTGCCGTAGCCATTGCCGCAAAGTCGAACAAATATAATATATTGGATATAGACTATGATGAATATTTGATGATAGCAAGAAAATACTCTGCTTTTGACGGAGCAATGAAGGACGATTTCGCCTTCGATTCACCAAACGGAAAGCTATATCGCAGCGTCCGCTTTGACCTGACGGATGATGAAATATTCAAAGGACTTAATAGTGAAAGTCCGGGTGAGGCAATATGGTCCTGCTATATTTCGGGCGAAAAAGCTGCCGAAAAATTGCTGAATGAATATGACGGTCAGCTTCATTATGCAATAGCTCTCGGCATGATGGGAAGAAAAGAAGCCTTACCTCGCCTCAGAGAAGAGGTCAGAAACAGAAATCTTGATTATTTTGTTGGTTGCAGACGCTCAAATCAGTATAAAACTGCCGCCGCCATTTGTCTTCTCGGCAGGCTCGGAAATGAAAATGACATCGAGCTTCTTTCCACCATCGTTTTCGATAGCCGGGAGAGAAAAAATCCCATGTATTCAATGCCGAATGCACCTCTGGTCTATGCTTCCGAGAGAATGGCATACGGATATTATCAGCTTTTCACCCATGCTGTTATGGCAATTATAAAGCTCAGCAAAAAATTGGGCAAAAAGGCTGAATATCTCGATAAATTCCAAGAGCTTTTTACAGGCGACAGCAGAAACGAAATTATTGATTTCATTTCAAGAGGAACGCCCGAAAGCGCATCAGGTCAGGAAATAAGCGAATTTCTTGATAATGCACTGAAAATTCTCAAAGCTGAATAAACAGTTATTTGTCGGTGCGTGAACATAACGCAAATCTGTAGGGGACGGCGACCTCGACGTCCCATTTGTCATTTAAAATTCACGGTTATTTCATGTCTTCTGTGGGACGTCGAGGTCGCCGTCCCCTACAAAAACACATCTTTGACCGTTCGACAAATTCCTGTTTATTTAATTCCGGTTTCAACTAATATACAGACAAAAAGGGCTGAAAAATCAGCCCTTTAATTATTTAATTCTTTCCATTATATAGCTCTCAACGCTCTCGCAAGGAATGCCAAGAACAATAGAAATTTCCTTATACAAAAACTTCTTTGCGTTCTCCGCATAGACCTTTTCAGCATCCGAAACCTTTTTTCCGCCGTCTCTGCCGTTGATGGTGCGATCCCGAACAGTTTTGATCACCTTTACCCATTCGCACGGATCTCCTGATCTTATCGAAATAGCGTATTTTTCCTTCAGAAGCTTAAGAGGGCATTCCTCAAAAAGCTCAACCGACGGGATTTTGGCAATAAGAGAATCAATATCAGCCTTTGTCATAACTGCGCGAATAAGTGATGAAGCACCGTCAAAGGGAACATAGGCAGTGTTGTTTCCACCGTGAAGAGAATGAAGAACATAATATTTCGTATCAGACTTCACATCAGAAAAGGGTGACGAAACGATGTCATCGATCTTGCAGATCCCCTCAGAGCCGTAAAAAACATATTCGTTAACCTCAAACATTACTTTACCTCCGTTTTGCGTCGACAAAAAGCTTTTAAACTATATATATTATACCATTTTTTTCTAAAAAAAGACATAGGCATTTTTCACAAAAATTTTAAGAAAAAAAACTTTTTATAGGAGATGTGGCTAACCTCTTGAAAAATCAGTAAAAATATGTTATCATTTATTTATAAAACTAAAAGAGGGCTTAAAATGAACAGGAAAATCATTATCACCGGCGGATCAAGAGGAATAGGTGCCGCCATGGTCAAGAAATTTGCGCTTGAGGGAGACAAAGTCGCCTTTATATATAAAAGCTGCCATGAGGAAGCAAGCAAGCTCACAGAGGAGCTTGGAGCCATGGGAATATGCGCAGACATCGGCTCTGCCTCGGAATGCAAGAGAGCAGCTTCTCTCGCAATAGAAAAGCTTGGCGGTGTTGATGTGCTTATAAATAATGCCGGAATCGCTTCGTTTGGGCTTTTCACGGAGACTGCAGATGAGGATTTTGAAAAAATGATCTCCGTAAATCTTTCAGCACCCTTCTATTTTTCAAGAGAATGCGCAAAAGAAATGATAAAAAAACAAAGCGGAAGAATAATCAATGTAGGCTCAATGTGGGGTATCACAGGTGCATCCTGTGAGGTGCCTTATTCCGCAGCAAAGGCAGGCATCATCGGAATGACCAAGGCAATGGCAAAGGAGCTTGGCCCGTCCTCGATAAATGTAAACTGCATCTGCCCCGGAGTTATCGAAACAGATATGAACGCTCATCTTACGGAAGCTGACATAAAGGCTCTTGCGGATGAAACTCCTCTTTGCCGCATCGGAAAACCGGATGAGGTGGCAGAGCTTGCGTTTTTCCTTTCATCTGATGAAGCCGCCTTTATAACAGGGCAGATCATTTCTGTCGACGGCGGATTTGCAATTTGAAAAGGGGCTGTCTCAAATGCGAAAAAAGCATTTGAGACAGCTCCTTTTATTTTGCAATTTCTATTCTGATGTCGCCTGTCGAGGTCTTTATCTCGCATCTTCCTCCCGAAACAGAATTCGGAACTCTGACGCTGCCCGTTGACGATTCGGTTATAAATATCTTTTCCGAAAGGAAACTTCCTGTGATGTCGCCTGTTCCGGTCTTTGCATATACCTCCGAAGCATCACACCTTCTAAATCTTATATCGCCCGTGCTTCGTCTGACATCAAGCTTTTCGGATGCAATGACACTCGAAAGCTCAATATCGCCTGTTGTCCCCTCGCTTGTGAAATTCTTGCAAGCTATTCTGTCAAGCTCGGTTTCGCCCGTGCTTACCTTGATATAGATATCCCCTTTGCATTCCACTCCGTCAACTTCAATATCTCCTGTTGAAACGGTGAGACGCAAATCACCAAAAACTGCATTTTCCATCTCAATATCTCCCGTTGTGAGCTTGATCTCCGTAAGTCCTATGCTTGAAGCGCTGAATTCAACATCCGCCGTGCTTCCCGTTATACTTACTGTATTGAAAGCAAAATTCTTCGGGATATTTATATCACCTGTTACGGTGTTGATAACAAGTGAATCATAAATGTTTTTCGGAAGATAGAGCTTGATGGTTTCGTTTTCAAAATCAAATAATGATATATAGTCATACCATTTCCGCTCATCCATGCTCTCGATCATCAGCTCTCCGTCCTTCACGACGGCAGAATGGCGCACCTTTTTGTTTTCAAAAAATACAACTCTGCATTTATCGGTGTCGGATTTGATAAATGTTACATCGCTTTCAATGGTTTTTATTGAAATTTTTTCAAAATCAAATTCAATATCATATGTATTCGTAACATATTTCTGCAGGCTCAGCTCCTTAAAATCAAAGCCGCCCATCACAAATGCAGCACCAAACGCCAAAAGACCGATAAAAACAAGTGAAAGTCCGATAGCAAGCGAAATCACCAAAGATTTTTTCATATTCAATTCTCCTTTCTTCTAAACGGGGATATCATCAAAAGCACGCTTTTCTTCGTGAGAAATGCAGCACCCTTTGTTGCTCCAATGCATCCTATGATTCCCAATATGAAAAGTCCAAGGGACAGAATACCAATGCCAAACATTGCAAGTGCAGCTTGAACATTGCCGAAAAATGTAAACACGCCGCTTGTTATAAAGCCTACGATCGCCACTCCCACAAAGGATGCCGCAACTGCCCAAAAAGAAGCGATCACAGACCAAAGAACTACATAAAGAGAAAAAATAACCGAGAAAACAGCTATCAGAAGCGATAGCCATAGGGGTGAACCGAGAACCAAAAGAACGATCTCAAGAGCACCGATCTTTCTTCTTGTTTTTTCCTTTTTCTTTTCCTCGAGCGGGGCGTGCTCACTCATTATCTGAAATGCGATACTCTCGGGATTCCCTATTCCCTCTATTGCCTCATCCATTGGAAGTCCTTCTTCGATCCTGTCATCAATCATTTCACTGTAAAAAGATATATGCTCCGATATCTCTTCCTCGGGAAGAGACGAAAGCCCCCTCCGAAGAGCCTCAAGAAATTCATTTTTAGTCATCTGTAATACCCTCCTTTGTAACAAAGCTGTAGATCAACATAATTTCTTTCCATTCCGTCTTGAAATCCTCGATGCGGCAAAGACCTGCCGAGGTGATCTTATAGTATTTCCGAAGCCTGCCGCCATGCTCCGCACATCTGACAGTGAGCATTTCAGCACTCTCAAGGCGTTTCAGAATGGTATAAAGTGTCGATTCCGACATTTCCATATAAGGCTTCATATCCTTGATGATCTTATAACCATAGGATTCGCCGTCCTTGATGGCGGCAAGAACACAAACATCAAGAAGTCCTCTTTTAAGTTGAATATCCATTCTATACCTCCCCTCATGTAATACATCATATCACGAAGTATTTATTTTGTCAATAGTTTTTCAGAAAAATATGTAAAAAAATACGCACCTGTTGGTGCGCATTTTTCTATTTACTTGTATTTTGAGGAAGCCAGCTGTCGCCCATGAAAATTATTAAGGAATAGACTGTTTCAATGACCCATGAAAGCACCCAGGCGCAAAGAACGCCATTCATATTATAAAATCTTGCCAGAATAAATGTAAGCACAATTCTTGAAACTGCACCGATCGTTGTTGATATAAAAAGACATTTAGTGCTTTTTACTCCTCTGAAAAGTGCATGAAAAACATTGCACAGAAGCTGAAAAACAATAAAGGGAAGAAAATATTTTGTGAAGGTCACAGCAATTTCAACCGCTTCCCTTTCCGCATCCGCATCAAAGAAAAGATAGCAGACAGGCTCGGAAAATATCATGCAAAGAAGGATAACGGGAAGCACAAAAGCACATCCCTGGGCGATGCCGAGCCAAACACCGCTTCTTATCTTATCTGTCTTTCCCGCTCCAACGCACTGTGCTGTATAATTGCTGATGGTCTTTGCGGAATTATGATATATCTGAGCACAAAAATCATAAATTCGGGTTATAACGATGAAGCCCGCTGTTGCCGCCGCACCCATACCATTGATAATTGAGGAAGCGATAACACCGGCAATATAAAGCACCGTTTGCTGGAAGGTATTCGGACCTGCATAAGGCAATGAATCCTTTATATATTTGAAGCTAAGCTCGGTACGCTCTTTTCCGAGTCCCAGCTCCGCAAAGCATCTCCTCAGCCTTATGATATAAAATATATCAACAACAAAAGCCGCAAAAAGGCTTGATGCAGCAATTCCGAAAACTCCCATTCTGAGAAAAGCCACCGAAATTATATTTCCCAAAATATTGAGCAATGCAGATATGAGAGACATGAAAAAAGGATATGTACTCTCACCCAGCGCATTCATAATGCTGAAGCCGAAATTATTGAGAATGATAATAAAAAGCCCAAGAATATATGTTCCGAAATATTCAAAGGTTTCTTTTCTGATGGATTCATCAACCTTCAGAAGATCAAATATGGGATCTTTGATCAAAAAAAGAACAATACCCATAATCAGAGCCGAAAGCGAGATAAAAACTCCTCCGGAAACAATGCAGTTTTTCATCTTCTTAAAGTCTTTTGAGCCGAAAAGTCTCGCGATATATACCGCATAGCCGCCGCCAAATCCCCAAAGCACAGACGAGATGAGAGTTACAAAGCTTCCGGTTGCACCGATTGCCGCAAGTCCCGTGTCACCGAGCATCTTGCCTGCAATAATTGTATCAACAAGATTATATCCTTGTGACAAAACGCCACCAAGTACCAGAGGAATGGCAAAAATCAAAAAAGTTTTAAGAGTATTACCCTTTGTTAGGTCTTTCATTTTAATCTCCGCTTGACAAATCGTTAAAATATGCTATAATTATATCAGATTTCTCAAAATATGTCAACACAGGTACATAAACGCGGTAATTTCTCACGAATTATCATGCAAAAGGAGTTGTTTAGATGTTACAAAAAGAAAGACTCGATCAAATTCTCAAAATTATCACCACTCACAAATATGTAACTGTCAAATTTTTGATGGACGAGCTTCATTACAGCACTGCCACCATTAACCGTGATCTTAACATTTTGGCAGAACAAAAGCTTATAAAAAGACATTATGGCGGAGCGGAGCTTGCAAGCGACCACAGCGTTCCGCTGAGATTCCGCCATCACAAAATGAGAGCGGCAAAAAGCAAGCTGGGAAGAGCCGCCGCCGAGCTTGTTTCGGACGGTGATACCATCTTCATAGATGGCACAACCACAACCCAATGCATGGCACAGTTTTTGACAGAAAAAAAGGATATAACCGTCATAAGTAACAATATGGCGCTGATCGCATATCTTAGCGAATATGGCATAAACTCCATCTGCCTTGGAGGAAGCGTTGTTGAAGCCCCCAGTATGCTATTCAGCATAGATACTATCGAAACAGCCGCAAAATTCAAAGCAGACAAGCATTTTTTCACCTCGGGTGGAGTTTCTCCCGATGGAAGAATTTGGGGCGGAGATATTTATGCGATGCTCCGAAAAGTGATGAGTGAAAATTCCGCTCTTTCATATTATCTTGTTGATCATGCAAAATATGAAGAGCCTCATGGAAAAAGAACATGGTGCAGCTTAAGCGAGGTCAGCGGAGTTATTTGCGATTTCGATTTTCCAGAAGAAACAAAAAGCAAATTCAGCAAAACAGAATTCATCGTTGTTTGATCCGTGATTTATTAACCGAAAGCCTTCGCTTAGCATAAAATTATCAGTGGAGGTGATCTTATGAACAATCCTTGCTCATGCAAGTGCAAATATAACTGCACTCTCCTTGCTTTTATCGCAAGTCTCATAATAGGAATAGTAACCGCTTTTCTCCGAATCACAGCGGTAATAACCATAACGCCCGCCTTTCTCTGGACGCTCTTCGGAATTTCTGTCGGTTATCTTTTACTGACACAAACCGCTTCAGTTTTCATCCGTGATTGCGGTAGGTGCGTAAGAGAGACACTATCCTCTACCCTGTTCGGTGCGCTTTTGACCGCACTGCTTTCGGTCGTGCTTCTCGGAGTTACCTTTGTTGCAACAAGTATAGTAGGAGCAATACTGACAGGACTTCTTCTCTTTGCCATCTCATTTACTCTCAGCAGCGGTGCTTGCTTAACAAAATGCCTTGCCTGCTCGGATGATTAATCAAAGATAGATTGATTCAAAATGGGGTCATCTCACCAAGAGATGACCTCTTCTGTTTATAATTATTTTTCAAACAGGAATTTGTCGGTGCGATGAAAAACGCAGATCTGTAGGGGCGATCATTGATCGCCCGAAAAAACAAACGGCGTAAAATAACGAAATTTTAAGCTGTTTATGAGACGGGCGATCAATGATCGCCCCTACAAATTTCGTTTTCACTCACCGCTAAATTACTGTTTATCTATCATAAAATTTGAAATTGACAGAGGTTGAATTTATAAATCCGTATTGTTTTTCTATTAATGCAACCGGCAGTTGCTAAATTTCCAAGGATAGTTTATAGACTTTTTAGTTGTTTTATGATATAATTTACCCATAAAAACAAATCGGAGGTCAATATGGAATTAGGAAAAAGAATATATGAGCTGAGAAAGGAAAAGAATCTTTCCCAAGTGGAGCTTGCGGAAATGCTTGATGTTTCAAGGCAGTCGATCTCCAAATGGGAAACCGACGCATCTGTCCCCGAGCTTGACAAGCTTTTGAAAATGAGCGAAATTTTCGGAATATCTCTTGACAGCCTGATAAAAGGTACGGAAAATGCAGGAACTGAAACCGAGAAGCTTCCCTCTCCAACATATAAAGAAAAAACAATGATAAAAACAATAGTCGGTACCATTCTTCTCTGCATAGGTCTTCTTGCATTTCTCATTTTCTCGGTGCTTGGCGGATTTCTCGGAGGACTGTTTTTCTCCTCACCATTCATCGTATGCGGAATTATCTGTCTCGTATTTAAAAAGAGAGTTGTTTTATGGTGTTCATGGGCGGTTTTCTTTCTCGTTGACGCATATCTTGCATATGCTACGAGCATCTCAAGAGCAAGCATTTTACATACGCTCAAATGGACAGAATCAATGAATTACGCAAGACTTTACACCGCATGGGCATCTTTTATCTGCCTTGTTATCCTTATCATAGCAACTCTTATAAGCTTCAGAAAATACATCTTCAAACCCAACACGAAAAAAATTGTCATTATTACCTCGCTTCTCCTTGTGACCTTTACTTTTATGATACTCTCGCATATATACGGAATCAACCTAAGCAAAGCACTGGAAAACCGCGAATATCTATCAATGCAAAGAGCTATTGGATTTCAGCGTTTTCTTTCCTTCGTCACCGATTGGTTTAAGATCTCATCTTTTGTAACGATACTTGTAAATGCCATCGGATATTTTTCATACAAAAAAGGAGCTGAGCGCAACTGATGCGCTCAGCTCTCGTTATTATTTACAGTTTTGAATAACCGAAGCTGTTAACAAGTGCCTCGATCTTTTTGCCCTCTTTGCAAAGCGGACATTCGTGAGAAGGATAGGAAGCATAATTTCCAAGGTCTCCCGTATCAAAGATAGATTTGACCTCATAGCCTGCGCATTCCTTGACCGTTGCAAAAATCGAGCAAATTCCCGCAACATGCCCCTCATAATATTTAATCGCCTCAATTGCCGCCTGAGCGGTATATCCGGTTGTTACAGATGCTGCAAGAATGAGAACATTTTTGCCCTTGATCATAGGAAGCATATTGTCTCTGAAAATGATCTGGCTTCCCGAAGTGTGCTCCGGTGTTACAACATATATGGTCTGGTGAGCATTCATATTGAGAAAATTCCCTTTTGTGAGATGATCCGCAAGACAAGTGCCGATGACCTCCGTTCCGTCAAGACAAAGAATGGTATCAACTATAGTGTTGTGTGTATAGAAAGCAACAAGTTGCTCCGCAATTGCGGTCGCCTCCGAGAGACGAGTCTTATGAGTGGTCACATCAATATAATAATTTATATGGCTGTGGCTGGTTGCGAAATGTCCCTCTGTAACTCTGAGGAAAAGATTGTTGTACTTAGTTCTGATTTTATAAGACTTTTCGTTTGGCATATTAAATCCCCTTTTTTTTAATTATACCATGATTATTGGTTTTTGTCAAGGGGGATTTTGTCGAAAACGCCAACAAATCCATTTTTCAGGCGTGCAAAATTGTGCATATTTCGTCTCTTGACAAGCAATTTATTTTATTTGCTTGATTTAAACGAACATTTGTGATATAATATTAAAGTTAAATTTCTGTTTTGAAAAGGAAAAACAATGGAATCACTTATATTTGCGATCAAAGCGGTTTTGCCGATAGTCATTATGGTTGCCATCGGCTATATTCTGAAAAAGATCAAATTCATGGATGCGGAATTTGCAAAAAAAGCAAACAAGCTTGTTTTCCGTATTTTTTTGCCCTCGATGCTTTTTCTCAATGTCTATAATATTGAGGACATCGGGGATATCGAGCTTGGATATGTTATTTATGTTCTCGTTGCTCTTGCGCTGATCTTCTGCATAGCACTTCCTTGCGTTATGCTTATAACGAAGAAAAACGGCTGTAGGGGTGCTCTTCTCCAAGCAGTTTTTCGCTCAAATTATGCCCTTATAGGCATTCCTCTTTCCGGCTCGCTTTTCGGAGACGAAGGAATAGCGGTCGCCACGATACTTTCGGCATTTACCATACCGCTTCTCAATATTCTTGCAGTCATCAGTCTCACTGTTTTCAGCGGTGACGGTGAAAAACCGAGCTTTAAAAAGATCATGCTCGGAATCATCAAAAATCCGCTTATAATAAGCGTTCTTCTCGGTGTTCTTGTTCTTTGTGTGAGAGCTTTATTTGCAAAAAACGGGATCACATTCCGCCTCTCTTCTATCGAGCCACCTTTTAAGGTTCTGAATTATCTTTCCTCCATGGCAACTCCTCTTGCACTTTTGGTGCTCGGCGCACAGTTTGAGTTTTCTGCCGTTGCTTCTCTGAAGAAGGAGATAATTTTCGGAACTCTTGCGAGAACCGTTTTTGTGCCTCTAATTGGAATCGGCATTGCTTATCTGCTCTTCAGAAATACTTTCGACGGTGCGCATTTTGCAACCTTTGTTGCGGTTTTTGCAACTCCCGTTGCAGTTTCCAGCGTTCCGATGGCACAGGAAATGAAAGGGGATGCGATCCTTGCGGGTCAGCTTGTTGTCTGGACGACCCTTGTCTCCGGATTTACCGTGTTCCTCGTTTCATTCCTTCTTAAAGCATCGGGGATATTCTAATAAATTTCGAGGTTAAAATGAAAATACTTTTATCCGGAAAGAATAATATGGAGAATTATGCTGCCGCCACCACAGCTATGGGAGCGGAAGCTTACGGCGGATATCTCACAGAAGGAAAAGCCTGCGATTATGACGGACTTATTCTATGCGGCGGCGGTGATATCGATCCATCATATTACGGAGAGGAAAACAACGGTTCCGCAAATATCGACCTTGACCGTGACAAACATGAATTTGCACTTGCAAAGGATTTTATTAAGGCGGGAAAACCCGTCCTCGGCATTTGCAGAGGAAGCCAGCTTCTCAATGTTTGTTTTGGCGGAAATCTCATTCAGCATCTTGATACGGCAGATATCCATAAAGGCGAGAACGATCTTGTCCATAAGGTGTTTGCAACAGATGAAAGCTTTCTTAAGCAAAGCTATGGGGAGAGTTTTGTGGTAAACAGCTCCCATCATCAGGCAGCATGTCGCATGGGAGACGGACTTCGTGTGCTTCTCAAATCAAAAGAAGGAGTTATTGAAGCTTTTGAGCATGAAAGCCTACCAATTATCGGAGTTCAGTTTCATCCGGAAAGAATGTGCCTCGGTAAAAAAAGAGACGATACTGTCGATGGCATAAAAATATTTGAATACTTCATTGAAAAATGCTCGGAGGCAATGAAATGAACCGATCCCAGATAAAGGATTTTACTCATGGCAGCATAATGCCGCAACTGATTATATTCTCTCTGCCGCTTTTTCTTTCTAATTTCCTGCAGATAGTATACAATATGGTCGATATGGTCATCGTCGGAAAGGAACTGGGGCTTGAAGGAATTTCGGGCGTTTCTGTTGGCGGTGATGTTACTGCACTTCTCAATTTTATTGCAATTGGCTTTGCAAGCGCAGGACAGGTGCTCATTGCAAGATACATAGGTGCAGGAGAAAGACATAAAATCGGAAAATTTGTCGGAACGATGTTTTCCTTTCTTTTCACCTGCGCAATCGTCATCAGTATTCTCGGATTTCTCTTCCGCAATGAGCTTTTGATGATGATGAACACTCCCGATGAATCATGGGATGAGGCCCTTTCATATTCCGTTATCTGCATGATGGGACTTGTTTTTATTTACGGATATAACATTGTCAGCGCAATTCTCCGCGGAATGGGAGATTCAAAGCATCCTTTCATCTTCATTGCGGTGGCTGCTGCCATCAATGTTATTCTTGATATTCTTTTCGTTATGAAGCTGGAAATGGGTGCAGGCGGTGCGGCTCTCGCAACCGTCATAAGTCAAGCGGTAAGCTTTATCGCTTGCAGTATTTTTCTTTTTAAAAAGCGCAAGGAGTTTGCACTTGAAGCAAGCCTTTATGACTTTTTCAGATGGGACAAGGAAATGCTCTCGGATCTTTTGAAGCTCGGAACGCCAATGGCAATAAAAATGGCATCTGTTCAGATATCGAAGCTGTTTGTCAATTCCTTTATAAATTCTTATGGTAAGGATATTTCTGCCTTTGCCGGAATTGCAAACAAAATTTCAAATGTCAGCAATCTAATCTCTTCTGCAATGAATACAGCAGGGTCAACTATGGTCGGTCAAAATCTTGCGGCGGAAAAATATGACCGAGTAAAGAAGATCCTCCTGCGTCTGGCGCTCGTTACTCTTTCGCTTGCGGTCGTATTTTCTGCTGCCATCATATTCTTCTCCGACGAGATATTCACAGCATTTATCGACAGTGAAAATGCGTCTGATGCAGAACTGATCCTCGGTATCGGTGAAAAATATGTACCCATTGCAATACTGCTCTTCTTTGGCGGTGCGCTTCGTGCTCTTATGAATGCACTGATAAACGGTAGCGGAAACACTATAGTGAATTTCACCACTGCTATCTTTGACGGTATCATTCTCCGCATTGGGCTTTCCGTTCTTTTCGGACTTGTTCTCGATATGAAGCATTACGGTTTCTGGCTCGGTGACGCACTCGCTGGCTTCACCCCCTTCTGGATAGGACTTATTTTCTATTTCACCGGAGCTTGGAAAAAGCCGAGAAAGAGGTCAAAATGAAAAACAGGATGTTTTATATTGATTCAAAAAGTCCTTCAGCATGGATCTCGGTCTTCTTCATGCTCTCGGCAGCAATTATCAGAATTATATACTTTCAGAATAAAAATATAGGCAAAGCAGAGCTTTTTGTTCATCTTTATCTTGTGCTTGCGGCATCGGTCATCTTTTGCGTAGCGGTTATATTTCTAGGCAAAAAAGCACCTGAGCTTACATCGCTCTCGGTGCTTCTGGGAGTGATATTCTTTGCTGTAAAGGCATTTACTTTTGAAAGCAAGATCCATACATATCTTTGCCTTCTTCTCTATTTTGCCGTGCTTCTGATCTACTCTTTTACGATCTTTGGAATAATCAAGACAAAAAAGCTTCTCTATCCGCCTTTTCTGCTACCTCTTTTATATCATATTTTTGTTGAGGATATGCAGATATATATTCTTGCAAAGCCAATGCCGCCATTTGATGCGTGGCTACCCGAAATTTCGGTGCTTTGCATAATGGCGGCATTGTTTTCCGTTTCCTTTGCAATAAGGAAGCGTTAATTCATTTCTTCAATATGGTAGACATAATCGAGGGTACTCATAGCCTCGATTATTTCTTTATGCGTCTTATATTTTTTCAGCTCTGCGCTAATTATTGTTACAGACACGGAATAGACCGCAAGACCGGAGCTGAGATAAGCATTATTCGCTTCAATATCGTCGATGCGAAGTCCCAGCTTTCTGATGGTTGTGATAAAATCCTGCAGATTGCTCTTGCTCACAAGCTCAAGATGAACCTCAAAATGGTTGGAACGGTTCTTGAGGAATATTTCAAAGGCGGGAAAATATGTAAGACAGCAAAGGAGAGCAATATAACCGATGAGAGAAACGGTATAGAACCCTGCACCGATGGTCATTCCGAGGATTCCCGAAGCCCAAAGTCCCGCAGATGTCGTAAGCCCCTTTATCTGGCTTTTGGAGCTGAAAAGAATGGAGTTTGTACTGATTATAGCAATGCCGATAACGGTTGCTGCGGAAAGCATTGCGGTAGAAACACCATAAGCCTTATTAAGATAAATATCCATCATGGATGTTACTGTCGAAGCAAGAAAAATGGTGATGAATGTGCGCAGACCTGCAGCGTGTCTCTTGCTTGCTCGCTCACAGCCGATGATAAAAGCAAAGACCATTGAAAGTCCAAGTCTGAATGCAACAGATGCGCCGCCAAGGTCATATGACCATTCTCCGAGCAGCTTTGCGATGGGATCAATGAAATTCATGTCAAAATCTCCTTTTTAAAAGTTAAATTCTGCGGCTGATATCTCTTCTGCCGCCTCTGAAATTTGAATTTACTGAGCTGAAATGCTCTTCAGCCGCCTCGGTAAATGCTTGCTCTGCCTCGGCTTGTGAATCCCCAACATGAGGAGGAAGCTCCTTTTGAATCTTCTGAATACGCTCGATGAGAATCTCAATGTCACTTTTCTTGTTTCCGTCCTCTTTCAGCGTCTCAACCTCTGCTATATCCTCGATCTTATCCGAATATGCACCGGAAAGCTGAAGCGCAAGCTTTGCAAGAACAGGGCCAACAAGCTCATACATTATACTCGATGCAAGAATTATTGTCTGGAGCATCGAGCCTGTTTCTCCCCCCAATGCTCTTGCTCCCATCGCCGCAAGACCGATGGCAACTCCCGCATGGGGGAACATTGCAAGTCCCAGATAATTTCTGGTTTTACTTTTCTTTCTTGCTGTAACACACCCGAGAAGCGAGCCGCAGTATTTACCGACCATTCTGATAAGAAAGTAAATTATACTAACCGCCCAAAGAGGCGCAATTCCTACAGATGAAGCACTTCCGAGAAGTGCGGTAAGGTCGAAATTAAGTCCCGAACGGACAAAAAACAAAAGCAATATCGGCGGCGTGAAATATCCAAGCTGAAGGAACAGCTTTCCGTCATCCGAAAGGTTTATGTAGACTGCACCGATCATCATACAACCGAGAAGCGGTGAAACATCCATAACGGTGCAAATTCCGCAGAAAAGAAACATTATGCCAACAGAAATTATCAGTCTGTTGTCGCTTGACCTCTTTGAGAGCAGCAGCTTCATCACAAAACCGAGGAATGCACCGATAGCAATTGCAATGACATTTTTTATGATCGGCATTATAATGACAGCCGTGTCAAGAGCCGCACCCTCTACCCCATAAGAGATCGCAACGGAGATCGCAATGCTGTATGCAAGAAGGCCAACAACATTATCAAGGGCTATAACTTGAAGGAGAGTTTCAACAAGATCGCCCTTTGCTCTTGTTTGCCTGATGGTCATAATGGTGGAAGCGGGAGCTGTTGCCGATGCAAGTGCCGAGAGCACAAGCGCAAGAGGAAAGCTCATTTTCAGAACAAAGTGCAGAAGAGTGAACACAAGAACAGATGTAAGACCTGCTTCAATGAGTGTTATAACGATGCTTTTAAGACCGTTTTTCTTCAGATTTGCTATCTTGAAAAACTCACCCACGCTGAAAGCAATAAAGGCGAGGGCAATATCCGAAAGAAAATCAGTTCCAGCTATTATTTTATTCGGGATCAGATCAAGACAGGCAGGGCCAATGATAACACCGGCAAGAATATAAGCGGTGACATTTGGGAGACGCAATTTTTTGGTAATTCGCGTCATGGCAAAGCCGAAAAATATCATCAGCGCTACCGAGATAATTATAACAGCACCGGGGGAATCGGTGCTTATTTTATCATAGAGCTTATCAAGCACGGTAAAACCTCCAATAAAAAATTATAAGAGCCGAGCAAAAAAATTCAATCGGCTCTTGCTTTTTTCTCATTAATATGATATACTATTTCTATCATAAAGTCAAATTATTATTTTTCTTCGGGATATAAAAATAATTTATAGGAGAAATAGGTATGATAGATGTTAAACTTAAAACCTTGCTTGCAGTGGCAGATCTCGGAAGCTTCACAAAGGCGGCAAAGCAGCTTTCTCTTACCCAACCTGCCATCAGCCACCATATAAATGCCCTTGAAGCGGAGCTTGATAAAAAGATATTTGTCAGAGGCAAAGGCGAGCTGAAACTGACGCCGGACGGTGAAATCGTTGTGAAATATGCGAGAAGAATGAAGGTTCTCGGTGACAAGCTCATCCGAGAGCTTGACGATAGTGAAAAACGAATCAACAATATCAGAATAGGAATCACCCATACTGCAGAGAGTAATCTTATAACTGAGGTACTGGCAAAATACGGAGCAAAATACGAGGGTGCAAGCATAAAAATTATAACTGAACCCATAACAAATCTTTATAATAAGCTTGAAAATTATGAGCTTGATTTGGCAATTGTTGACGGAAAGCCGAGCGGAAAAGAGCTTCGCTCCCTCATGCTTGATACCGACTATCTGGTTTGCGTTCTTGCCAATGAAAACCCTCTTGCAAAAAACGAGATGGTCACGCTCCGTGAGCTGAGACGTGAAAAAATGATCCTCCGTCTGCCAAGCTCGGCAACCAGAATACAGTTTGAAAACCAGCTTGAAATACTCGGCGAGAGCATAAGCGATTTTGACATTATGCTTGAGGTTGATAATATAGCAACAATAAAAGACCTTATCAGAAAAAATCTCGGTGTTTCGATCCTGGCAAAAAGTGCTTGCATGGATGAGGTGATGAAGGGCAAGATCACAGTTCTGCCCATTGAAAACCTCAGTATGATAAGAGAAACAAATATTGTTTACCATAAGGATTTTGACGGAACCGAAATTCTCTCAAAGCTTATGAAAATATACCGAGAGGTAAAAAAATCATATAGATGAAAAGATTTTTCCGAATCTTGCGATTCGAATTTGCGAAAAAATATCTATAAAAAACAATTTTGATCAAATCAATGAAAATGCTTGACAACATTTATTCATAATGCTATAATTTAAAAAACGCTTTTTCGGAGGTTAAAATGAGTAATAAAAAAGTGATTCTTATATCAATAGATGGCATGAGACCGGACGGTCTGCAGATTTGCGGCAATCCTTATCTTGAGGAACTGAAAAAGATAGCTTCCTATACATTCGATGCGAGAACTGTTGTTCCCTCCATCACCCTTCCCTGTCATCTTTCAATGTTCCATAGTGTTCCTCCGCAGAGGCACGGCACTCTTACAAACAATTATATTGAACCTGTTCATCCCGTTACCGGTCTTTTTGAGCTACTCAGAGCAGCCGGAAAAAAATCCACTATGTATTATGGATGGGAACCTATCCGAAGCATAGGTCGTCCGGGATCGCTTTTCAGTTCTGAATACCTCAATTCCTATGCTTTCGAGCACACAGACGGCATCCTGACCGACAAAGCGCTCAGCTTCATCAAGCTGGCAAAACCTGATTTTGTTTTCCTTTATATGGTCGAGACGGACGAAAAGGGCGGTCATGATAACGGCTGGATGAGCGAGAAGTATTTTGATTATATCAAACACGCAATAGACAATGTAAAGAGAGTTATTGAAGAAACGAACGGAGAATATTCGGTTATCGTGACCGCAGACCATGGCGGACATGACAGATGCCACGGCACAGAGCTTCCCGAGGATATGACCATCCCCATGTTCTTCTATGGTCCTAATTTTGAAGCAGGCAAGGAGCTTTCGGGTATCAGTATTCTTGATATAGCCCCCACGATCGCAAAGATCATGGATGTTGAAGCACCTCGTGAGTGGGAAGGCAAACCACTGGTATAATATAGTTGAATTATGAGGCTGATTTATTAATCAGCCTCTTTTCTATATCTCACTGTAGAGTGGTCGGATTTCAAACAGTAATTTAGCGAACAGTCGAAGCCGTAATCCGTAGGGGCGATCAATGATCGCCCCTACAAAATTCGTTTTCACTCACCGCTAAATTACTGTTTGAATTAAAATACAAGTGAAATTGAACGGTAAAATAAGGCTCCCCTGTTTTTAATAGGGGAGCTGGCACGGCGAAATAACTTGCCGTAGAAAAATAGATACTATTCGCCGTGACTGAAGGGTTTAGCTTGCAAAGTAACTTTATAAAACAAAAAAGCTACTTTACACCCCATAAGACCCTTCCGTCTTTTGCCTTGCGGCAAAATCCACCTCCCCTAATTTTGCTTCTCAAAATCAGTGGAGGCTAACTGTGTCCTCAGCACCGTTTATTCACCTTTTCAACAGTTCGACAAATTACTGTTTAATAAAGTACAATCAAAAACCATCACAAAGAAAAGGGCTGAAAAATCAGCCCTTTATTTATCAAGTGTTATAAGCTCAACATCCTCTGTTCTGCAAGCAACAAAATATGATCTTCTGTTTTTTTTCATGGGGGTCATCAAAAAATATGTTTTAGCAGCACTTTCGATAACTGCGCGTCTTACATTGATCTGTGCTTCACTCCAGCTCACTATCCTTTTATCGTTATATCCGCTCGAGGAAAGAAACGCAAGATCATATCTATAATTTCTTATATATTCTTCGGTTTCGCTTCCGACAACACATCTGTCTCTGTGAACATAATTTCCGCTTGCCATTTTGACCTTAATTCCCATATTTCCAAGATCGTTCATTACCGGCGCAGAATTTGTAACAACCTTAAGATCACGGAATTTACCGAGAAACTGCACAATATACCAGCAGGTAGTTGAATTATCAATATAAATCAGCATTCCATCCTGTACAAGCTCCGCTGCCCTTCTTGCAAGCTCCATTTTTTCATTTTTTTCAATATCTGACCTAAAGTCGAAGGACTGAAAGGATCTGGCTTTTTTGATGGAAACTCCACCTCTGAATTGATCTACAACTCCCATTTTTTTGAGATCTGCAACATCTCGTCTGATGGTCATTTCGCTGGAAGACAGCCTTTTGGCAATCTCCATTATAGACATACTGCGTTCACTTAAAAGATCTATTATCTTTTTTTGTCTCTCGCTAAATTCCATATGCCCCCCAAAAACAATCAATTATTTTTTATAGGAAACCTCGTATGTTGACTCTTTTGCTTCGGAAATATCAATATCTCCAAGATATTGAACACTATCCATTCCAAGATAATTGCATATATTCACCATTTCGGAAACGGTGCTTATATCAACATCTATGCCGTTTTCCATGCGTTCCTTGTAGCTTATTGCTTCCTTTTCACCGTGAGTATATATCGGAACATTCTCATCCGCTCTCTTTGCACTTCTTAGCTCTTCAAGGAAAACGGAAAGATGCTCTTTAATCTCCTCGGGATCACCGAAGATCTTAGGATCAATAACTATAAACGAATGACAAGTTCCGGCAGGCTGTCCCTTTGCTCTGACATGGTGATTTGATGTTGCTCCACCCGAGGTTATCGAGCAAAGAAGCTCGCAAATCATGCTATATCCATATCCCTTATGGCTTCCGCTATCCTCGCTTTTTCCGCCAACGGGAAGAATACCGCCGCTTCCAAGCTTCTTGTCAATGCAGCCGAGAACTCGCTTTGCATCATGGCTCTCTGCGCCTGTTTCGTCAACAGCCCATCCGTCCGAAAGCTCCTTATCTGCCTTATGATAGACCTCAAGCTTACCTTTGGGTACAACCGTTGTTGCTGCATCAAACCAGAAAGGATAAGGCTCAGCAGGCATTGCAAAGGCTATAGGATTTGAGCCGAGCACTGCCTCTCTTGAATTTGTATGTACCATGATAGATTCGGAATTTGTTGCGGCAATGCCTATCATTCCCGCATCAAGTGCCATTTTTGTATAATATCCGGCAATTCCGAAATGATTGGAATTTTTGACGCTGACGAATGCCATTCCAACCTCTTTTGCCTTCTTTATTGCAAGATTGGTTGCAAAAATCGAAACAAGCTGTCCCATTGCGGCATGAGCATCAATAACTGCAGAAACGGGCGTTTCGAAAACGATCTCAGGCTTTGCCTTGGGATTCGTGCAGCCGTTTTCAATGGATTTGTGATAGCGAACAAGTCTCTGTGTTCCGTGAGATTTTACCCCATAGAGGTCCGCAAGAAGAAGCACATCGCTTATCTGCGCAGCCTCCTCGCTCGTAAAACCGAATTTTATAAAGGCGTCACGGCAAAAACGCTCCAATTTTTCGTAAGAAAATTTAACCGAACTCATTTCACTTCTCCTATTTTTTATTTGACATAATTATATAGCATTTTGGGAGAGAATACAATAGTAAATCATTCGGATTTATATGCAAATCGTTCAATTAATTAATGCTTTTACTCTTTCTTTCTCAAGAACAGGCTCTTTCCCCTCAAAAATTCTGATAATATTCGGCACAGCATATTTTGCAACAAGTCTGAAGCCTTTATCATTTATATGCTGATTAGCAAATCCGTAAAAGCTGTCACGGCAAAATGAAAGCTCCTCGTCATCCTCACGATTCTGCCATTCGGCAGTATCAAGACCGCACCAAGGAATAAATGAGCAAACTCTTGTGAGCATATATGCATCCTCATTTTCCTTGCAAAAGATCTCCTCTGCACGCATTATCTCGGCAATTCCTATAGAAGACCAATAAGGAACTCTTATCATAAAGAATTTTGTGAAACCAACCTTTTTCAGTCTTGACCATAGCTCTCTCAACCGATCGAGATAGTATTCTGTTCCTTTTCCGTTGTCAGATTCACCCTGAAGCCAGACGAAACACCTCTCACTCATATCATCGCCCTCAAATTTTTTCTCACAATCGGCAAAAAAATCATTGACCTTTTCGTAAAAATATTTTTCAGCCTCGCCCTCAAGATAATAGCTGATCGGAACACCGCCCTTTGCAATATGAGCAAAAGCGGAAGATATTCCATTATCCTCAAGTCCTTTAATTATATAAGGAGCAACAGAAGTGCTTCTTCTGAGATTTGATTCCGAAAAGTGATAAAATGAAAGTACGGTCTTTTTTTCTTCATCCTCAAGATTGCTCATTGAAGGACAGAAATATGTATTTTCTGCATATGTATCAAGAGTGCTTTTGAAATCGGCATCAGTGCATTCACCATATGCCTTTTTCATATCATTATATGAAAATTCTCCGCAGGGGAATCCGAATTCCTTGAAATCTCCGATGTCATTACCAAATCTTCTTGCCTTGTGAAGATATTCAAAGCTGTTTTCAAAATATATCTGCTCGGGAGCCTCGTAAACACAAGCCCCCATCATATTTGACTGTCCTGCAAAAACAAACAACGGTCTTTTCATCATCCGTTACCTCTGTATTGTTTATTTAGCATAATTATATCACAAAAAAAACGATTCGTCAACCTTAAGGTTCGGAGTATTATACGAACCTGATTCAGAACGGCAAATTTTGCCGCAAATGCAAATAATTCCTTGAGAATATACATGTATATTCTCAAGGAATTAAATGAAATATTTTTATCTGACAAAAAATCCGATTCCTAGACCAACTTTTTTGCCCTCGCAAAGACGGGAAGCATAAGCACGGCGCAGAGAATTATTCCGAGGCAAAAGCTCATACGGAAGAACACAAGCATCTCCAAAAATTCTCCAGAGATCGTTTGATTTTTCAGGTTCAAAGACCTCAAAAACCTTGAAATCATGCATAAAATCAACAATATTAGAGCCGGGAATCATCTCTTCATTTTCGGGATAGAGAAGCCAGGACGAGCACATAAACAGCGCCTGCTGATCACCAAAATACGGTGCAAAAAACTCCTTTGCCATTCTGTATGACTCCTCACGAAGCTCCTTTGTGAGCGGTCCGGATGACGGAATATGTATCGAGAGAGCCTTCATATCGGGTGTGAGGTGAATATTTTCATCCTTATATTCCCTGCCGAAGGGCTTCATTTGATATTGAAATCTTCCAACGCCGAAAATATTCATTGAGAGTTTCTGCTCCCACCAATTACAGAGAAAGCTGCCCCAGATGTGGTAAACATTATGGCATTCAAAAAGCTTACATTTGAAATCATCCACAATATCTATCCATCTCTGCTCGTCAATGCCCTTTGCGGCATATCTTTCCAAAAGATATTTTGAAAGTAATATCACCATAACAAGATGTGCCGTCTGCCAAGGCTTACCAATGCGCAGAGCCTCAGTGGTTGTTTCCGCAAGCATTTCATAGTGCTTGTAATCTCCTCCTGCGGCATAAATATCAAGGTGCTTATTCATAACCGCAGCAGCACCTTCATCCGCCGCCATCGCATCATAGCAGCTCACAAGTGCTTCCTTTGCCTCTTCGGGGTAATCAAATCTATCAAGAAAATCAACTAAAAATTTGCGCATAAAAACCTCCTAATGATATTATAAAATGTATTTTATCATAAAGAACCGAGCTAAGTCAACTTTTTTGATAAAAGTGCCTTTCTTACACAAAACAGTTCCTTTTTGAAATGCACCTTCATCAAATCAAAATTAAATAGATATTTTCCTTGAATATATGAATCTCAGCAAAAAAGCAAATTGTTCAATAATTTATAAAAAGATATTGAAAAACCTTGAAACATATGTTAAAATGTAAATAAGAAGGAGGGGCGCAACATGAAAAACAGATTATATGACCACGGATTTGGAAATGTCTGGAATGACCTTCATATTCATGAAAATCAAGGCTATTATTCTTCTGTGGCAGATTTTCATGAGCATGATTTTTATGAGATCAACATAATACTCTCGGGCGATGTCAAGATACTTTTAAGCGACAGAAGCGAAGAATGCTCCGGAAGCTGCATTGTTCTCACCGCCCCGGAAACTCCCCATTTTGTTGCCATACGAAAGCCTACATTATATAGCAGACTCTATCTTCTTTTTTCAAAAGAATTTGTTGAAAACTATATCCCCGAATGGGATAGTCTTGCTGCAGTATTCGGAAAAAACGGAAATATCATCAAAACAAGTCCCGGTAAAACAGACATCTGCAAAATGATAATAAACCGCATAAAAGCAGAAAATGATATTTTGAGAAAAAGGTTTTTGGTGTTATATCTGCTTTCATATCTTTTGGAGTTTTCAAAGGATATCGGCACAAACACCTCTTTTACAACCGTGCCTCCCTATATCATTGATGCGCTCGAATATATCGACAAGAATTTCGGAAAAAAGATCACAGCCGAAACTATGTCAAAGGAGCTTCATATAGGCAGAACCACCCTTATGACCGCATTCAAAAAGCATACGGGAAGCACTCTTCTCGATTATATCACTCACCGCAGGATCAGCGAGGCAATAAAGCTTCTTCGTGCCGGATACAGCGAGCAGGAATGTGCATATCTTTGCTCATTTAGCGATGTGGGAAGCCTCATTCGAGCCTTTAAAAGCAAAATAGGAATCACACCCAAGCAATATCTGATAAAACATAAAAATGAAGATTGAATGTGTGGGCTGTCTCATGAAGGCAGCCCTTTGTTTTTAAACAGTAATTTGTCAGAGCGGTTGTTGCAATATAATCATCCGTTAATGCTAATAGATTCTTCGCTACGCTCAGAATGACAAGGTGTGGTGAGGGCATTTATCACCACATGTCATCCTGAGCGTAGCGAAGGATCTGGAAACTTTAAAGGATGATTTCACCACTATTTTACAGCCCGACAAATTATTGTTTAGAAAAACAATTATAAATAGAATGTGCTTTCTATTGCAAAACAGACACATCAATAATTATAGGTATATTTTGATGGTGAAACTCCCATTACCCTTTTAAATTCAACGGAAAAATATTTATAATCGTTATATCCCGACATTTTTGCTATCTCTCCGAGAGAATAATACCCCGAAGAAATTAGTCCAGCAGCATTTTGAATACGCAGATTAGTAATAAATTTTTGCGGTGAAATACCGTATTCTTCCTTAAACAGCTTTCTGAAATAGACCTCACTCATAAAAGATTTTTTCGCAATTTCCCCAATGGTAATATCCGGATTTTTATAGTTTTTTGTGATAAATTCAAGGGATGGCTGTATTTTCGTTTTTTCATATTTTTCACGATGGTTCTGAGCATAACATAATGCAAATATCTCATTGAGAATTGCAGAACAGGTGTATTTATATCCGGGTGCCTTTTCCTCCCAGCAAAGATAAATTTTTCTGAAAAGAGCTTCAAATTTTTCAGGCTCTGCCGCATAAAAATATTCGATGCTTTTCGTGCTGTAATTTGTGGAATCAAAATGCACAACAATAAGCTCATCACGGCTTGCTTCCCTATAATAGCTTAGTCTTGCAGGAATATAAGCAATAGAATTATCGCAAAGCTCATATTCATTTTCACTTGTTTTTATCCTTGCATCAGACCTTATTCTGAAAGAAAGTGCATTAAAATTCCTACCGTAATTGTTATGACTGCTGTTTTTATATTTCAGCTCCAGAACATCAAGAATGTTGAAATTTATAATGTCGTTTTCATAAAACACAAAATCCACCGCCTTCCGAGATGATTATATCACAACCATTTCGAAAAATCAACCTTTTCATAAAAATACGGTGCAAAAAGGACCGTGTTTTTATTTGATCTCTATAATTCCGATATTATACTTTCCGTTTTCATAATATTTTCCGTCAAGAGCCATAAGTATAGGAGTTCCGTCAGCATCATGCAAAGCTATTGCAACGCTGTAAAGCCCCGCCGGAACAGCCTTTTCAAAGGCAAACTCGCTCACCGTTGTACTCTGCTCTTTCCATGCGCTGCTTCCACCGATTTTTATCGGAGAAAGCGATCTTCCGCCACAATCGGTAAGCCAAAGAGTAAGCTCATAATCTCTGTAGGAGGGTGCCCAGCCGAGATTGGTTATGCTTATTCTTCCACCGGATGCGGAAAGCTCAAGAAAATCGGGGCGAAACCAATATCCGAGACGGTTGGCACAATATTCAGCAAAATATCTGTTTTTCTCCAAAAATCTGCCCGGGTAATCGTGGAATCCCGCATATGTTGCCTTGGTATTCTTCAACGACTCCATTGCGGTATAACCGTCTTTCCAAACATCTTCTCTTATAAGTTCATTATGTGCAAATTCAATATTAACCGGAATTTTGTCAAAAAAAGGTTCAAAAAGGTACATTGAATGAATGGTATCATATGAAGGACTGTTAAGCGCATGCCAAGTAACACAGATAGAATCATCTCTTATTCCAATGTCATTGGAAAGACAATACTCAGTAAGAGATTTTGAAAAATCCTTGTTGTGTTTAAGCATAGCGTCGTTAGTATATAAAAGTGTTTTCGGGAAAGCTTTTCTTGCAATATCTATGTGACGCTTTATGACAGCTTCATCATATATATTATTTTCGGTATGCCCCTCTCCGTATTTTCCGAATGTACCGATATCAACCAATTCAATTCTGGGATCACCGTCATATTTTTCACCGAGGCGCATCATGGCTTCCTCTGCATATCGGAGAAAAATCTCATCCGAATAATCAGGCTCCCAAGCCTGTCCCTCATAACGCTTGCTTGAATCAAATGGGTCAACTATATCATAATAATAACCCTTTGCACCTTCTTTTATTACATAGTCGGGAGTTGCAATCGGATTATTTCCCCATCTTCTGACATTAGTCTGATAGGTACACATTCTCAGAGAAAAGCTATAACCAAGCTTTCCGTATTCATCCATTATTTCATCAAGATAGGAGAAATCATAAACGCCCTTTTTGGGGTTTATATCCACCATATCAAAGCGAAGATAAAGCTGACCAAGTCCTGGAAACGCCGTAAAATCACCAATAAGCTCCTTATCGTCTCTATATCTCGGACGGCTGTAGCCGCAATCTATATAATGCCAATACCATCCCTTGTGGGGATTTTTGAGAACTGTTTTCTCATCTCGCATTGCGTAAAGATCTATTTTCCCCATAAAAATCACCTCTCTTGTGTGCTATTATAACACGCAAGAGAGGTGATGTCAAGGAAAAATCAAGTCGATTTTGGCAAGTTATTTTCCATTTTGAGGGCTTCATATTTTGAGCCAGCGAGATTATGATATTTAAGCTCCTTTACAGCAGTTATATTTTTGAGCTTCGATAAAAATTCATATATTTTCGGAAGCTCTCCGTTGTTATATCCGGGAACTACGGGTATTCTTATCTCATTTTTTGCTCCCACAGAATCAAGAAAGCAAAGATTTTCAAGAATGAGAGCATTATCAACTCCCGTGCACCTTTTATGCACATCTCCGTCTATCGCCTTAACATCAAAAAGGAACACATCGGTATAGGGCAGAACCTTTTCAATCGATGCTCTCGGAACGCATCCGCAGGTGTCAACTGCAGTATTTATTCCCTGTGCCTTAAGTGATTTTAACAGCTCAGCACAGAAATCTGCCTGAAGTAAGCATTCGCCGCCAGAAAGAGTAACTCCGCCTCCCGAATTTTTATAGAAATCAACATCCGCCAAAAGTTCGGGCATAAGGTCATCTACAGTCACATCACGACCGTAATGCTTCAGCGCACCGCCAAGACAAAGAGGCTCACATAGACAGACCTCTTTTTGCTCACAGCCATCACATTTTGTCCTGTCAAATATGTGTCCGTTCTCTGAAATGATGTGTGCAGGGCAAGCTGTGGCACACTCACCACAGCTGATGCACTTATGTTCATAGTAAGCAAGCTGCTTTGGTCTTGTCAGTCCCTCGGGATTGTGACACCACAAACATTTCAGTGGGCAGCCCTTAAAAAATACCGTGGTTCTGATTCCATCACCGTCATGAACCGCAAAATGCTTTATATCAAATATTCTTCCTGTCATAATTCTCCTTATGTAAACAGTAATTTAGCGAACAGTCGAAGCCGTAATCCGTAGGGGCGATCATTGATCGCCCGTCTCATAAACAGCTCAAAATATCGTTATTTTACGCCGTTTGTTTTTTCGGGCGATCAATGATCGCCCCTACAGATCTGCGTTTTTCTTCGCACCGATAAATTACTGTTTGAAATTAAAAAATTCAAATCAAATCCCGATTACATCCTTTGCATCCGAGAAAAGAGCTTCGTAATCAAGTGCCTTTCCCCTTATGCCAAGTGCTTCTTCGATGGTTTTAACAACCTGCTCCGTCAAGAGCTTTGTTCCATCCTTTGTATAAAGATGAGTAAGATCGCTATAGTAGCTTTTCGGAATATCCTTGGTTATTGCATAAAGATCATTTATCGTGCCACCATGCTTTTTCACAACCGCCGTTGCCACCGCATTATACTCCTCTGTATCCTTATTATAACGCTTAAGCTCACCGAAAAGCTCCTCCTGAACAGGAGTCGAGGTCGCGAAAATAAGCTTCGACTTTGGAAATAGCTTTTTAAATATAGTGCATATTCTATCTATATTTTCCTCGTATTGATCAATCGAATTGAGCTTTTTTCCGTCATACATATGAAGATCGTCCCAAAGTCCCGCATTGAAATGTACAAGGTCAATATCCTCCCCAAGGGGCATCCGCTGTCTCCAAAAAACGATTTGCCTTATAATATACCCCGAATCACGGCAATTTTCATTGGGATAAATCACGTCTGCAACGCCCTCAAAAGCCATTTTTACATATTTGTCATAACCCTCTCTTATCGAATCACCGATTAAAAGTATTTTTTTCATATCTTTCTCCTAAACAAATAAGGTTTTCTTCCGCCTGTACTGCGCTTCATTATCACAGTAAAGCCTGCGTTTTTATCCTTTTCTATATCCACAGTGTAGCTGGAAGTCGTTACCGCCAGCATATCCATATTTTCACCGAAAAACCCACAGCTTGCAAGGGCTCCCATGGGAAAATCCGTTTTACAAACGATCTTCATATTCTCGGTATCTACCTCATAAATACATCCATCTCCCATTGAAGCAACTATAAGCCTTCCGCTTCTGTCGATAGTAAATCCATCAACTCCATGAATATAGATTTCTCTTCCGGTAAAAGACAGTTCACCTGATTTTGCATCAAAATCATATTCTTTTATAATATTGGTATCGCTGTCGGTATGGTAAAATCTCTTTTCATCAATCGACCATTCAAGACCGTTTGAGAGAATAAGACCATCAAGGAGTATTTTAACATTTCCGTCCTTATCGATGCTGTAAAGCTTGCCATCGATCTTGTCAGAAACACCCTTTCGTTTTCCGCTCTGTGTTCCCACATAAAGCCTTCCGTCAGGCCCCACCTTCATGTCGTTTGCATATCTGATATCGTATTTTTTTCTATCGTAAAGCGGCTCAACGCTGTCATCATCATTCAAATAGAAAACACCGTCCTGCCTTGAAACGATAAGTCTGCCACTTACATCAAAAGCATATGCGGCGCAACCAACCTTTAGCGGTCTGACACTTATTTTATCTGTCTTTATGTCATAAGTGCAAAGCTCATCACCAAAACCGTTTGTAAAATAGAGAAGTCCGTTTTTCTCGTTATATATTGGACCTTCACCGATTATACATCTTTTTTCGGATAAAATTTTCATATAATATTCTCCGCACGGAGGATATAAGCCTCTTGCTCACTCCTTGCCATATTATTCCAGAGAGTATTCCATCCGCAAACACGAACCTGCAAATTCTTATATTTTTCGGGGTTCTTCTGTGCATCACGAAGCACATCCGCATTCATGATGTTGAAATGAATGGCAAAACCGCCGCCGTTCATATAGGTATCGAGAATACCGTTCAGAACCGCAAGTCCCTCGTCCCCTTCAACGGCAGACGGATGAAGCATAACATCAACGCAGAAATCGCTTGTGAAGTTTGATGGATCCATACTTAGTGCGCTTCTGATAAGTGCAGTAACGCCGTTTTTATCCATTCCGGGCACGGGAGAAGCATTCTTTGAAAGCTCATATCCCGCCATTCTTCCGTCGGGAGTTGCGCCCGTTTTTTCACCGTGAACAATGAACTGTCTTGCAGAGTGCGCGAGGGTTCCGTATCTTCCGTTCTTCTTATTCGGTCTGCCATTTACTATATTGCATATATAAGCGGCAAGCCCCTTCGCTGTCATATCGGTTTCGGGATCTGCATTACCGTATTTATTGGGGAGTGAACGGGCAAGCATCATCAGCTTTTCATTTCCTTCCCAATTTGCATTAAGAATATCACGAAGCTCATCAAGAGTTATTTTATTGCCTTCATAAACAAGCTTTTTAACAGCCATAAGCGAATCCACAGCGCTCGCAAAGCTGCAAACAAGGAATCCGCTTCCGTTCTTAATGCCCTTAAAATAAGCATCCTCACCCTTTATAAGCGCTTCCTCATATGCACCCGTCATCATGTTTGCGGGATTGCAATATGTGAGATAAGGATCATATGCATCCTCAAGCTCCATTGCTATCTCTGCAAAATGCGAAACAAGTCTGATATATTCTCGATAAAATTCATCGTATGTTTTAAGCTCTGCAAGTGGTTTAACATCATCTATGAGAGTTTTACCCGTCATTTCATCCTTTCCGCCGTTAAGAATGAGAAGAAGGGGCTTTACCATATTGAGATGGGTGCATCCTGAACCGTTTGCCCCCTTTGGCTTAACTTCATAGCAGCCTGTGATAACAGCATCAAGTGCTTCCTCATAGGAGTGACCCGACTTCATCAAAGCATTGACCATGCCGTCCTCACAGATAAAGACAAAAATACCGTTTCTGCGCCTCACCATGTCGAGAACCTTGTTTCTGAAGTCCATGGGAGTGCTTCTATCAAGCTTAAGCTGCATTTTGGGGTTATATATATCCAGCTCGTCATAAACTTCAACTATAAGATGCGAAGCTTCATTTATCTTTGTTCTTCCGTCCGGATGTTTTCCGCCAAGATAGAAGGGCTGCCCCCAATAGTTGCCGATGGCGGAGAACTGCATAAGGAAATGGGCAATAAATGTTCCGATCTGATCTCTTGTGTATCGCCCCTCCTCTATATCCTTTACCATATAGGGATAGATCGCAGCATCAAGACCGTAACCAAGGGTACGCACCTGATAATAGTCAACAGATTCACTGAACATAAAATATAGATATATTATCTGAAGTACATCATATGTGTTCTGCGGTGCGCCTTCGGAAAGTCTCTTAAGACAAGCGGAAATTTCTGCGCTCTTTTCACCGCCATGGGTGAGAGAGTATTCATAAAATCTGTTTATCAGTCTCATAATTGACTGATAGGTAAGAATAACACCGTCAAAAACTGCTTCCTTTTCGCTATCAAGAGTTCCCTCTCTTCTGTGCTTTTCCTTATAAAACTCCGCACGCGCAAGAAGTCCCGGAAAGCCAAGCTTAAAAACAGCGTCCCAATCAGGCGTTGTGTGATCAAAGTCGGGCCACATTGTGATAATTCCCGTATCCCAACACAAATCACGGAGAGCTTTTATTCTCTTCATCTCTTCATTCTGCTCAACTTCCTTCAGCCATTTTCTGTGAGGAGACATAATTCTGTTCCAGCAGTTGAAGCCAACAAAATAATCATACTCATTCACATCAATTCTTGTGTTGTCGAGAATAAAGGAAAATCCCTTTGCTTTTGTCACATGATGATGCTCACCTTTTGCATCAAGCTCATCAAGGAGCGCATAAAGTCCCTCTTTGATCTTTTCATTATCCATTCCGCTTTCGGGGTCATAATCATATCCGTTATATCCAAAACGGTTATATGGATCGTAGCTACCGTCAAGAGGATGGTATTTCCCTTCAATGTGCCTTTTATCAGCTTCGGTTATGTACTTCATATCAAAAGCCTCCTTTGTGTTTTGATAGATTACGGTTTATCATTCAAGCACAGTATACTCTGCCCGCATAAAAAAGTCAATGAATAATACGATACACTTGAACAAAACGAAACAATTTTCTCAAAAACTATTGCTTTTTCAGAAAAAAAGGTTTATAATTATTTCCAGCAAAAAGGAAGTGAATTGAATGAAGAAATTTGAAGGCTTGCTTATATGCACAGATCTTGACGGAACGCTACTGAACAGTCAAAGAATAATTTCCGAAAAGAATCTTGAAGCCATTAAATATTTTAAGAGTGAAGGCGGCTATTTCACCTTTATAACGGGAAGAATGCCCTTCTTTGCAAAGCAGATGTATGAAACCGTAAGGCCAAATTGTCCCTTCGGGTGCATAAACGGCGGAGGAATATATGACCATGTCAAAATGGAATATACATATACTCTCGAAATCTCCCGTTCGGTTTTTGAGCTTGTTGAATATATTGATACTAATATCCCCGAAATCGGAATACAGGTCAACACATTTGATAAGGTATATTTCTGCCGTGACAATATTGCAAATGAGCATTTCAGAATGATAACCGGAATGCCTTATCTTCCGAAGAATTATTACGATGTTGATGAACCGATGGCAAAGATAATATTCGTTGACCACAGAGACGGAGTTCTTGAAAAGGTCGAAGAGCTTCTGAAAAATCATCCGAGAGCAAACGAATTTGATTTTATCCGCTCTGAAAAAACACTTTTTGAAATTCTCCCCAAGGGAAGCGGAAAGGGCAATGTTTTGCCAAAGCTCTCCGAGCAGCTTGGAATTGATATGAAAAAAACTATTGCTGTTGGTGATTACCATAACGATATCTCAATGCTAAAGGCGGCGGGGCTTGGAATTGCGGTTTCAAATGCACAACCTGAAGTAAAGAAAGCGGCAGACATGGTGACCGTAAGCAACGATGAAGATGCCATCTCCAAGATTATTTCCGATATTGATAACGGATTTATAAAGCTATGAACGGAAAAGAATTTCTTTTAAAAGACATTTTCCCAAGCAAAATAGTGCTTGCAACAAAAGTTCCGACAGATCTGCCTAAAAATGCACATACTCATATAAACCGTCCTTCCCATGGCTTTGCTTTTCACAGAGAAGGACCGAAAACATACCATTTTTGGGATAAAAAAGACATTGAAGTCGATGCCAATACTGTGATTTTTATGCCTAAAGGCTCAAGCTATAATGTTTCGGGAGAGATCAAACCTCAAAAGTCCTGCTATGCCATAAATTTTGATCTGCCTTATGATTTTCCCTGCGAACCGTTTCTTTACCGTCCAAGGGAACCTGCAAAATTACTTGAGCTGTTCAAGGAGGCAGAAAAAGCATGGAGAACAAAAACTCCGGGATATATGGAAAAATGCTTATCCTGTCTTTCAGAAATAATATCAGCGTTAAAGAACGATCTGACAGTGAGTTATATGTCCTCGGAACAAAGAAGCATAATCGCACCGGCGCTTGATTTTATTGCAGAAAACTATACAACAAAAAAGATAAGCGTAGGTGAACTTGCCGAAATGTGCTCGATAAGCGAGGTTTATCTTCGTAAGCTTTTTGTTTCTGCTGTCGGAAAATCACCCGTTGCATATATCAACCATATGCGTCTCGAACGAGGGCTTGAGCTGCTGAAGAGCGGTGAATATACCGTTTCTGCGGCATCAAAGGAATGTGGTTTTTCAGATGAATGTTATTTCAGCCGTGAGTTCAAAAAGCACTATGGCTTCGCACCGGGAGTATTTAAAGAAAAACAAGCGTAAATCTTAAAATTAAAAGACCTGATCATTTGCAAAAAGCATCTGATCCGGTCTTTATTTTTATAGATTTTATCAAACAGTAATTTGTCGGTGCGATGAAAAAACGCAGATCTGTAGGGGACGGCGACCTCGACGTCCCATTTTTCATTTAAAATTCACGGTTATTTCATGTCTTTTGAGGGACGTCGTGGTCGCCGTCCCCTACAAAAACACGTCTTCGACTGTTCGCTAAATTACTGTTTATAAGCCTACCAAACAAAGGGAATGAGTCTGTACCTTACCTTCTTTTTATACTCCTCATAGCCGCAAAGCTCTTTTGAGAGGAGCTTTTCCTCGTCAATTATTCTGACCGCTATAATGAAAACATAAGGTAAAAAGCAAATCAGCGCCCAGAATGAGCCTAAAACTATCGGGATCGAGAGGAAAAGCCATACAGTTGCGGCATACATGGGATGACGGACTATTCCGTAAAGCCCCGTGCTCACCACACTCTGCCCCTCCTGCACCTCAATTTTTCTTGAAAGATATGCGTTTTCTCTCATAACCTCTGCATAAAGAGCATATGAGATCAGAAATATTACCGAAGCTGTCACAACCGCCCATGTAGGAACAACCGACAATCCGAATCTGAAATCAAGTCCCGCAACAATGAACCCGATAACAAATAACAATCCCGAAAAAGCAACAACGCCCTTCTGCGTTTTTTCCTTTTCTCTTGAATCAAGTCGTTTTTTCAGGAGCAACGGTGATTTTATAAACAAAATCGCACCAAGTATAAGCATCGGCACAAAGAGCAGTGCAATGAAAATCCATCCATTAATATACAGAAGACTTCCGGCGCTCAAAAACAGTATAGCCGCAACGATCATGAAACCCAAAAGGAATTTTGCAATAGCTTCAAAAAATAATTTCATCTTATAATTCACGCCTCAATCTTGAATATAGCCGCATCACAAGCGCCTATATTGTGTTCGTCGCCATAAATTACAGAGTATTTTCTACCGAAGAAATCAAGCTCACCGTCAAGAGCCTTATCTGTATAGTTTATTGCAACAACAGTATAGCTTCCGTCCTCATGGCGGTGCTGAGTAACACCGATATCGGGGTTTGCGCTTACACAAATTCTATCAAGCTCCACTTTTTCGGTAAGCTTCTCATAAATCTTATAATAAGGCTTTGTTTTATCCGAAAAGACACGAGCCTTGCCCCAGATTATCTTCTCAAGCGGGAAATTCAGCATATAGATATATCCCTTGCCAACCTTGTTTCTTGAAAAAATAACAGTTCCGTCATCGTCCTTTGAAAGCACCTCTGCACCAATGGAGGTCAAAAGATATTTCTGCTCATATGAGAAAGGAAGTTCGACACCGTCAAGCTTCATTATGTGCTGCTGATTCTCCTTTTCCATTCCGAAAGAACGAAGTCCCGTAAGACTTTCAAAGGTGGTTATCATTCCCGTATCGGTTGTAAAGAGAACGCTTGCCCCCTGCTCTGCCCTCTCAATAAGCTGATCAAGCATATCCTTGCCGAGAGGAGCCCACGAAGTAATAGAAGGAACGATATATATTTTTGCATCGGGCAATTTTTGGGTATAATGACGGAATTCCATGTCAAGTCCCGCCTGCTTTGAAAGAACATACGAGGTTGCTGCTATATGCCAATAGTTCGACTGACCCTTTGTGGTAACGCAAACTGCATTTGTATCTCTTCTCGGAAGCTCATAAAGATCAAGTCTGTCGAAAAGCTCTGTCATTCTCTTCATTTCAAGCGCAACAGGCTTTGGAGAACGGTCAAGATTAAGTATTCCAAGCTCTCGTTCGATCATGCTCCAGGAATAGGGGGGATTTTTCAGATGAAGATGCTCCATTGCGCACCACCAGAGATATCCGATAGAACCATGCGCCCATCCGGAAAGAAGATTAACTCTCATAAATTGTGCGGAAATATCCTTTGAGCATACCATATCGTTAAAGGTACCGCTCTCCTGTATCATTGCAGGCTTGCCGCCAACTCCCTCATAATACACAACCTGTGCAGTGGGTATAAGGGTAGTCCTCAGATTGTTAGCTTTATCAACATCGCCGCCAACAGTCGGTGACGGATATGGATGAGGGGTAAGCACATCTGTAAGGCTTCCCTGATCCTGAATTGTAAAGGGATAGACATCGGGATCGACGGAAAGACCGTGCATACCCGACATAATCTTTCTCGTATTATCCTCGGAAAGAATGGCATTTCTTATGGTAGATGTCCAAAGCCAAGCGGAGGTACTGTCGGGAGTTGCTCCAAGGCAGTTACATTCGTTGCCAAGATCCCAATAGACGATCTCTTTTCTATGGCGAAGAAATCTGACAAATCCCCTTGCAAAAAGGATCTCCCATTTGAGAACCATAGGATCGGTAATGGGATTTCTTCCCTGAAGTGCGGGAGGCAAAAAGAGTCTTCCGCTCATCCAGCCTGTTATGACCGCAACAATAAGCTTGATATTATTTTCCGCAGCAATATCGCAGAATTTTTCAAAACGCTCGATCATCACAGGATCAATTCCAAATTCATTTTCAAAGGGTCTGTCGTCTGTCATTCTGACCTCTGTCAGCTTTCCTCTCCATCCCTCAAGAAATGTCAGCGGCTGAAAATCGCGCCAGTTCGGAAAAACACGAAGATATCTGACACCGCAGGCGGAAATTGCCTCAATATCAGCTCTCACCGAATCCTCATCCCAATATTTCCACATATCGGTGCCGGATTTTGAATCCCAAAAATTACAGCCAATCATGTATTCCATAAAACTATCCTCCAAAAAGTTTTAATTCTCTCTCAAGCATCACATGCTCTGCAAATAAAGGTTTCAAAGCATATCGTTTCATTTGGTGCAAGAACCTTATGCCCGTCGGGAATATTAAGACCGTTAACTCCGCCCGACTGAGGCTCAACGCACAAAAATCCGCATTCGCCGCGACGGTTAAACAGTATCCAGTGGTCGAAATTGTCCGAAACTCTGTACTCATATTCGCCTATATGGGCAATATTTCCGTCTGCAAGATAATAACCTGAAATAACCACACCTCGCGAAGGAGATGCAAGAGCATATCTTTGTTCTTGCTCATTCAAAGGAATATATCTACCCGTAGGAATATGGTGGGCATCCTTTTCCTGGCACAAAGAGATGGGGCAAGAAAAGGAATCCGGCTCTGAAAAAGTTGTATGAAGACCGAATGTAAACGGCATATTTCCCTGCCCAATATTTTTAAGCTCGTAAGCAGAATAAAGTCCGTCATCTGTAAGGGAATATTTGACTTTCAACTCAAACGGGAAAGGATAGCTGATGTTTTCTCTGTCGCTAAAGCGCAAAACCGCAGAATTTTCATCACAGCTTATCGTTTCAAACCGATTAAACATAACAAGTCCGTGAATATGACAGTTGTTCTGTTTTTCATTAAGGGGCAGAGTATATTCCCGTCCCTCAAAGGTAAATCGCCCCTCATATGTTCTGTTTGAGGGCATGAGAACAGGCGCCCCAAAAAGACAAGGATCTGACTTCAATAATTCTTCATTTTCAAGAGGATTCAAAACATTTTCACCACGAAAAGTCAAGCCTACTATATTACCTCCAAGGCGAGGACAAATATTTGCCTGCCACTCCCCTTGCTTTAGAATGATTGTATCATTCACCATACTTTTGTACCCGTTAAAACATTATAATATTACTGTTTGACACGATTATATCATCGAAACAAACCGATGTCAAGGAAATTCTTACCTATTTTTCACTGATTTTTTTCCGACTTTCAAATCAATTTTTAAGCTCTAAATTCTTACCGTCACAAACATAGACAATATCGCCCATCAAATCGGTTCTGTGATACTCAATTTCTTCTCGCTCAAGAAGCGATAATATCTCGCTGTGAGGATGACCGTATTCATTATCCATTCCGCAGGAGATCGCCGCAAGATATGGTGAAACAGCAAAAACAAAATCCTCCGAACTTGATGTTGATGAGCCGTGGTGTCCCATTTTCAGAAAATCACAATCAAGGTCGAAAACAGAATATCTATGGAGAATATCATTTTCCTGTTTTTTCTCCGCATCTCCCGTAAACATCATCCTCACAGCACCATAACTTACCCTCGTTATAACACTTGAGTTATTGAGATCTCTGTCTTCAAGCTCAATAGGCCCCATTATCATTATCTCAACATCACCCACCGAATATTTTGAATCGGGCACGGCTTCAATAATATTCGCATCGCTTCTTTCAAGCGCATCAATAAGTCTTTCAAATGTGACAGTATCGGTAACGGCAGGCGAAATTATTACATTTCTCACATCATAATTCTCCATGATCATGTCCGCTCCGCCGATATGATCCTCATGAGGATGGGTAAATATGCAATATTCAAAGCTGTCAACGCCTACAGAATAAAGATAATGTGAAAGAGCTTCCTCGCTCTCACCTGTTCCCGCATCTATCAGAATATTACCCGCCTTTGTCTTTATCAGTACGCTGTCTCCCTGTCCAACATCAATTATATGAAGCTCAACAGTGTCATCAACAAGCTCCGCCGACTTCATCTTCTGATAGTAATTATAGCCGGCAATTATTACAAAAATTGCTAATATAATAAGCTCAATCTTCAAACTTTTACTGCGTTTTCTTGCCATAAATCTCTCCAAAACCGGTTTTTCTATAATTTTACAGCATTTTTCGCAAAAATTCAATAGGAAAATGAAAAAATTGCTTGACAAATGAATATTTCTATGTTATAATATTGATTCGAAACAGGGCAAATTTTCTGTCCTGTCTCCTTACTGTGAAAAAATTTGTGTTTTCACGGTCAAAAGTCCATAGGGAGGTGTAAAAATGGATAAGGTAATCAATTCTTATGAAACACTGTTCATCGTAAATTGCGAGAACGGCGAAGAAGCTGTTAAGGCAACAGTGGACAAGTTCACAGGACTTGTAGCAGAGAACGGTACCGTTGAATCCGTAAACGAGTGGGGCAAACGCAGACTCGCTTACCCGATCAATGATATTCCGGAAGGCTACTATGTTGTTGTAAACTTCAAGAGTGAGGCTGATTTCCCTGCAGAGCTTGATCGTATCTTCAACATCGACGAAAACATTATGCGTTCCGTCATCGTAAAGATCGACCCCAAGAAGGTTGCAGCAAAGGAAGCAGCAGTAGCCGCTGAAGAAGCAGCAAACGAAGAAGAGACCGCAGCTGACGCTGAGTGATCTCAAAAAATCTAAAGAATTTGTTCTGTAGGAGGCGTTATAATGGCTAATTTCAATTTTAATCGAGTTATGCTCGGCGGAAGACTCACCGCAGATCCCGAAAACAGACAGACAGAAACAGGCGTTTCTATGACGAGATTTTCCATTGCGGTAAATCGCCGTTATAGCAAGGATTCAGCGCAGCAGCAGGTAGATTTCTTTAATGTTGTCGCATGGCGTGCAACTGCTGATTTTGTCAGCAAGTTCTTCAAGAAGGGTTCCTCGATCTTTGTTGTTGGAACAATTCAGAACCGCTCATGGACAGATAACGAAGGAAACAAGCGCTATGCTACCGATATTGTTGCAGAGGAAGTAAACTTTGTTGATTCCAGAAGCGAAAATCCTGCAGGCGGTCAGTACACGCCCGATTCCTACGAGCCCGCTTTCTCAGGTTCGGCAGCAGATGCTCCGAAATTTGAGGAGATCAAGGGCGACGATGACCTGCCCTTCTGAGAGGCAGACCAAAAATTATAACAGGAGGATTTCATAAGATGGATAACAACGTCGAGAGAGAAGTTCAGCGCCCTGCTTACAAGAATAACCGCAAGAGAAAAAAGGTTTGTGTATTCTGTGAGAACAAGGTTGCTTATATCGACTATAAGGATTCCGCAAAGCTCAGAAAGTTCATTTCCGAGCGCGGCAAGATTCTTCCCAGAAGAATCTCCGGAACATGTGCAAAGCATCAGCGTGAGCTGACAACCGCTATTAAGCGTGCGCGTCAGGTTGCTCTCCTGCCCTACATTTCCGACTAATTTTAAAGATTCAAGGACTGCCTTTCGGCAGTCCTTTTTCTTGTTTGTATTGACAAAAAGTCATTTTTGTGGTAAAATTAGGATATGAAATTTTTGGAGGTTATCATGAAAAAAATCAGTTTGACATTCACTCTTATTATTTTCGCCATTGTATTCACAATCGGTGCCTTTGCACTTAATGTTGAAGAAGCATTTTCCTTTGAGGAATTTTCGCTTGATGGCGCTGTTATGCCATACCGTCTCTATGTTCCCGAGGATTATAACGAAGGAAACGATTACCCCTTGGTTGTATTTCTCCACGGCGCAGGCGAAAGAGGCAATGACAACGATCTCCAGCTCAAAAATGCCGTTCAGACACTTTTTGACAGAGAAGACGGCCTCATGGCGCAGTCAATCGTCATCGCACCTCAGTGTCCCGAGGGAGAACAATGGGTTGACACCCCTTGGGCTGACGGAAATTATTCCACAGACCTTGTTCTCGAATCGGATGAGCTGATGACAGTTATGGAACTGATATCTTCTCTTAAGGAAGAATACAGCATTGATCCCGCAAGAATTTACGCAATGGGAGTTTCCATGGGCGGATTTGGAACATGGGATCTGATCATTCGCCATAATGATGTTTTCGCAGCAGCTGCACCTATGTGCGGCGGAGGCGACCCGGAAAAGGCAGCTTCGCTCGTTGAAACACCTATCTATACATTCCACGGCACAGCAGATGCCTCCGTTCCTTTTGAGGGAACAGAAGAAATGGTTGCTGCCATTGAGGATGAGGCAGGAAGACTTATCAACTTCGTAGTTTATGAAGGCGAAGGACACGGCATTTGGGAAAAAGCAGCGGCAGAAGACGGCTGGGTTGAATGGCTCTTTTCACAGAAGCTGACAGACCGTTATCAGGCAGTTGAGACCGAGCCTGAAGAAACAACGGCAGACACTGAAGCACTCCCCGAAACTCAGGCAGACGAAACAACTCCTGTCGAAACCGATGAAAAAGAGAATGAAACTAATACGGTAGAACCCGTAGAAGACAAAGGCGGCTCATTCCCCATTTGGATCATACCCGTTGTTGCTGTTGTAATTATAGCGATCATTGTTGCAGTTGCCTTCGTCAAAAAGAAGAATTAAGCTAGCAAGGCTGCGTCATTATTGACTCAGCCTTGTTTTTTGATACCAATTTGCTTTGCTTAGGCTTCATATAAACAGTAATTTAGCGAACTGTCGAAGCCTTAATCCGTAGGGGCGATCATTGATCGCCCGTCTCATAAACAGCTCAAAATATCGTTATTTTACGCCGTTTGTTTTTTCGGGCGATCAATGATCGCCCCTACAAATTTCGTTTTCACTCACCGATAAATTACTGTTTGAATTTAAATACAAGTGAAATTGATCGGTAAAATAAGGCTCCCCTGTTTTTAATAGGGGAGCTGGCACGGCGAAATAACTTGCCGTAGAAAAATAGATACTATTCGCCGTGACTGAAGGGTGTAGCTTGCAAAGTAACTTTATAAAACAAAAAAGCTACTTTGCACCACATAAGACCCTTCCGTCTTTTGCCTTACGGCAAAATCCACCTCCCCTAATTTTGCTTCTCAAAATCAGTGGAGGCTAACTGTGTCCTCATCACCGTCTATTTACCTTTTCAACAGTTCGATAAATTACTGTTTAAAAAAGAAAAAAACAAGTATTCATAAAGAAAAGGGCTGAAAAATCAGCCCTTTTCTATTTGAGTCTCGGCATTTTTCGCACCTCACGGGCGGCAAAATCCTCGTGCATAAGAACAGAAAAATGTTCAGCATCCGTCTCGCAAAGTAGTCCTAAAGCATAGCGATAAAGCAATGAAAACGCATCGGATTGTGATATCTTCTGAATCTCTCTACCGTCATTTTTCTCAATAAAGTGAGAAAGTCCCATATAAAAATCAAAGGGAGAGCTTGTTTTCTCCATCACAAAATCAAGACATTTATCAAAATTTCCGCTCTCATGATATCGCTCAAGAAGATAAGATATTTTTTCAAGAGAGTGCATTTCATCATAGGTTATATGATCATTGCAAAGCACGGTATAAGGTGCTCCGGAAAGAAATTTATAGCCGTATTTTTCAAAGTTCTTGCGAAGTGCTGTACCGTGAAGAAGCTTCAAAAATCCAAGCTGAAGCTTGTGGCAAGCAGGATATGCCGCATCGAACGAGCGCCTGAAGCTTTCCATATCCTCATATGGCAGACCTGCTATGAGATCAAGATGAAGATGAATATTCCCCATATCCTTTATCCGACGGCAGTTTTCAAGGGTTTTGTTCACATCAAGATGTCTTGCGATCTCGGAAAGAGTCCTTTCGTTTGTGCTCTGTAATCCCACCTCAAGCTGAATTTTTCCTTCGGGCATTTCTCTGAAAATGTTGAAGCTTTCATCATTCAGAAGTGATGCACAAACCTCAAAATGATATTTCTTCGTATATTTTTCGTCAAGAAGACTGCGCCAGATGTCATTGGCTCTCGAAATATCAAAGTTAAATGTTCTGTCGATAAATTTTATGATCTTGTAATCTTCACCAAGCTTCTCAAAATCCAGAAGCTCCGAGAGTGTCTGTTCTGCGCTCTTGGCAGTAACGCCGCATTCGGCAGAGGAAAGGCAGTAAGCACAGGAAAAAGGGCATCCTCTTGAAGATTCATAATAAAGAATGCTCTTCCCTTTTCCCATAAGCTCTCGCTCTTCATATAATATTCCATCTGTGATCCCAACCTTTTCAGCCCTGTAAACTTTTTCAAGAGGCTTTTTTGCTGCCACATCTCGACAAATCTCAGAAAAAATCTTTTCTCCCGCTCCGCAAACAACCGAATCCACAAAATCAAGCTCGGCAAATCTTTCATTACCATAGGAAGCCTCCGGTCCCCCAAAAACTATCTTGCATTCGGGAAGCAATGAACGCAGATCCTTTGCAAGAGTGAGCATCTCATCAATATTCCAAATATAGCAAGAAAATCCATAAACATCTGCTTTCTGTGAATAAAGAGAATGAAGAAGCGACGATGAACGGTCACGGAGATTTCCTTCAATTATAACAACATCATAGCCCTCCGAAAGAAGCGCAGGGCGCAAGCATCTGACCGAAAGCGCAGTATGTGAATACGAGCCGCAAAGGGCGAAAAGTACAACTTTCATTTCAACTTCCTTTACCCAAAATAATCTTTACTTATTATATCATAAGACTCCTCAAAGTTCAAGTCTGCTTATAAAATCATGAGTGAATTTTTCTTTCGCTTCAAAATCCATAGCTCCAATATATATTTTTTCAATAGCAAAATGGCTTTTTTTGACATCCTCAAGAGCAAGAATTGCCTCATCAAGCATTATAGAACGCAATTTCATTGCATTTTTCAGTGCAGTTCTGCTCTCCGAAAGTCCTTTTTTATCAATAAATCGTGACATATTGATGTCTTTTTCTTCTTCTCCGCAAGCTGTGAAAAGAATTTTTTCGTTATCAAAATATACAGAATCAAGTCTTTCGGAATTGATCGGATCATATGAGAGAGTGATCGCCATATCCTTTTCAAAGGCGAAATTTGCCACCTCCGCAAGATAAAAATGCGCAGTGTCAAAAAGATCGCTTATGCGGAGTATTTTTTCTGCCTTTTTCTCAAGGGTGTCAAAGCGAATCCTGCCTCCCATCCCCACTGAATCACAGATCGCTGTCCTTTGACTGTATCCTTTGCCTCTTGAAACATCCTTAAGCAGTACTCTGATACTTTTTTTGATTTTTTCCCTGTCTATCAAAGGCTCGATGATCTTCACAGCACCCTCGCTTATATCGTGATATGCGGCAAGATATGAATAAGCACGCTTATAATGCCTTTTTTTTTCACAGTTCAACTTTTCAATATCTTTTCTCAGCAAAGAAAGCTGCTCCGAACTCCAAAAAACACCAAGGTCAATAAGATCCTCCACTGCTCCCGGTATTGTGGCATCCGTGTCATGGGGAGCTGTACCGTCAAGAAACGCAATTTTTTCGTCGATAATTATTCCGTCAAGTGAGCTTTGATCGGATGAACAGTAATAATATACCACATTTTTTCCTTTTTTCTCTGCTTCCGTTGCAATCATCCTCATAAAATAGCTCTTTCCCGTTCCCGGACCGCCTTTTATTATGTAAATATGCTCAAGGCACTCAGGGTCAAATATCTCCCCAAAATAACTTACAAAACCCTTTCCGGAATTTGATGCAGCAAAATATTTCTCTTCCATATGTCCCTCCAAAATATTATTCGGTACAGAATATGCAGAAAAAATATGTTTGTTTACAGCCTTTTCATTCGTAAAAAAGCAGAAGCAAACTTCACATTTGCTTCTGCTTTTTATAAATAATTAACCTTCAAGCTGTTTGCCGAGAAATCCCGCAGCAGTGAGAACAAGCTTGCTTTCAATGTCACTCGCTGTCTGCTCCGTGCCTCTTTCGCCGTTCATGGGGCAAAGGGAGGCAACACAGCCAATAATATCCCCTTCACTCATAATGGGCATTGCACAGCTCACAAAATGCGCACTTCCATCAGCTGTAACGGGAATTTTTTCATTGCCGTCATGCCAAACATAGAGATTTCTGCCCTCAATGATGCCCTCAAGCTCGGATGATAACCTGTGATCGGCATATTCCTTTTTTGGCACGCCCGCCGAGGCAATAACAGCATCCCTGTCACAAATAACAACAGAAAGAGAGCAGGTCTTATAAAGCGTTTCAGCATATTGAGCAGCAAATGACGCAAGCTCACCAATTGGTGAATACTTTTTAAAGATCACTTCCCCTTCCCTGTCCGTGTATATCTCGAGAGGGTCGCCCTCACATATAACATTGACAGTATAAGCCTTAGCCGGTTGATTTACCGACTTATGGGTATACTTCGTACCGAATGAGCTACCTATACTGTCAAAATTAAAATTTGCAGCTTCCTCGCTTGTAGGCAATGTTCCAACATTTAACAGCTGTTCAATGTCGGGTTTTAGCTTAATGTCTATCACATCACCGTTATAGACCATTATCTTTTCGACTATCAGACCGATATCCATCTTGCACAGCTTATCTTTTTCCAAAATACTGTCAAAAACGTCAAAAACAGTTTTTGCAACGCGGTTGATCTCAACGATATTGTTTCTCTCGTCAGCCGCGGATTTTATCTGTTCCGTGAGCCCGCGTATCTTGTTTTTCAGTTCGGTCTCGATCGCTTCATACGTTTCCGTGATAATATCCGCGTCATCGGGATTTTTTGTGATATCGCTTATTCTTTGCTTCGTGGTCTGCTTCAGCTCTTCCTTTGCCCGATAAAGGGAATTTTCAAGCTGCTTTACGAGCTTGTCGCTGTCACGGACCACCTTTTTTTCACCGGCTATAGAGCTTTCAAGCTCTGCAATCATTTTCTCGGAATTCTGCTTTATCATTAGGATATAATCCTTCAAAACTCCGCTCAGAAAATCCACTCTGGTGTGGTGCGATTCGCAACCCTTCGTGCCTCTTTTGTGATAGGTGCTACACCTGTAAGCTGGGGGAAGATCGCTGCGACTCATGGAAAACATCGGACTGCCGCAATCCCCGCAAAAAAGAAATCCCGAAAATGCCGTGTCATATTTTTTTATGCCTCGGTAATTTGCCCTGGAGCGCTGTCTGAGGTTCTCTTTTGCATATAGAAAGGTTTTGTCGTCGATTATGGCTTCGTGATTTTTTTCAAACACAAAGATATCTTCCTCGGGGACCTTTATTTCCTTTCCGTTTATCTTCTTCCTTGTATATTTGTGTTGACGCAGAGTGCCGATGTAAAAATCGTTCTGCAAAATCCCCTGGATCGTGGCAGTACTCCAGGCGCTGTTGTATTTTCTTGAATACGTTGCGCCTTCCTCTTCTGCTCGTTCTTTTTCTTTTGCCCTCGGGGTAGGGATATGCTTGTCGGTCAAGTAATTGGCTATTTTTTTGTATCCCCAACCGTCATTATATAGCTTGAATATCTCGTTTATGATCTGCGCCTCGTCGGGAACCACGTCAAACCGCTTATTTTTCTTCTCTGACAGGACGTAACCGTATGGGGCGGCACATATCCAGTCGCCCTTCTTTTGGCGGTCAGAAACGACAATTTTCACCTTTCGCGAGGTTTCCGTGACCGGCATTTCGTTGTACATAAAGTGGAACTGGATCAAGAGCCAATCGTTGGGCTTGGTGGGATAGTCTACGTTGTCCATAATGGAAATAATTCTTACGCCCGAGTCTATCAAGCGTTCAAACTCGCCGAGGCCATAGCTTGTTCGCCTTGCAAATCTCGAAAGGTCTTTTACAATGAGGATTTTAGACTTGCCGTCAAGTAAATCTCCCCGCATTTTTTGATATTCTTCACGCTGTTCAAAGGTATATCCCGAGCGATCTCTGTCCTTGTATATCTTCAGGCTGCACTTGGGAAAATTTTTGGAAACAAAATCTGTTATAACGCTTATCTGATTTTCAATGCTCGTATTGACGTCTTCTTCTCTCTCGATATCCACCGAAATTCGAGTATAACCGAAGATTTCCCCCACAAATTCGGAGTCTGCGACATTATTTACCATATTGCAAATCCACCTCCTTGTATCTCTTGATAACATTGTACCATAAAAGAGCGGAAAAGTCAAGTGATTTGCACAGTCGGTATTGGTATTGAGTTTTTAGGAAATAATTTTGAAAAACGATCAAATTTTTGATAGCAAACGCGCAAGAAAATAAAAAGTTTGTGCACTCGATTGCAAACACTTGACATTTTTTAGGGTTTGTGCTATAATAGAGCGGTCAAAGGAGGTGTGCTTATGAACCCTAAACAAACATTACGAAAGAGAGATATTTACCTCAATAAGCTAATTGCATTCAAAGATACCGAACCTGTAAAAGTGGTTACAGGGATCCGTCGCTGTGGCAAATCGAGTTTGCTTAAGCTGATGGTTGAGCATCTAAAGGAGAATGGAATCTCTGTTACGAATATTATTGAAATGAACTTTGAGTCCCATGATTTCAAGGATATGACTGCCGACGAGCTTTATCATTACGTCAAGTATAGAGCAATCGATGGGGAGCGTATGTATCTTTTCTTCGATGAGGTGCAGCGTATTGATAAGTGGGAGGACACTATCAACGCCTTCCGTGTTGACTTGGATTGCGATATTTATATTACGGGATCCAACGCTTATCTCTTATCTTCGGAGTATTCAACTTACCTTTCGGGCCGCTGTATTGAGATAAAAATGCTTCCTCTTTCTTTCTCGGAGTTCACCCAATTTCACGGCTTTGAAATCAAAGAAACGGTCAGCGTGCTCGGCGGAACACGCAAGGTTGCAGTCGATCAGAGTGGTGAGAAGTATGATCTTGGTGAAGTATTCGATGCTTACGTCCGCTTCGGCGGTATGCCGGGTATTGCCGATATAGGACTTGACCAAGAGAAGGCACTCGTTCTGCTTGACGGTATTTACTCGTCCGTTGTGGTTCGTGACGTGCTTGAACGCGAGAAAAAGCGCGGCAGAAAGCAGATCACCGATCCAATCTTGCTTCGCAAAATTATATTGTTCCTCGCTGATAACATCGGCAGCAACATGTCGTTTTCTTCCATAGGAAACACGCTTGTGAACGAGGGTCTGATTGAAGAAACGGGACGTAAGGGTGCGCCAAGCACTCATACCGTGCAGTCCTATGTGGGAGCTTTGCTTGAATCTTATTTTTTCTATGACATCAAACGCTTCGATATTAAGGGCAAAGAGTATCTTCGCACCCTCGGTAAATACTATATCGTTGATATAGGACTTCGTAACTATCTCTTGGGCTTTAGAGATCGTGATACGGGACATACGCTTGAAAACCTCGTTTACTTCGAGCTTCTGCGCCGCGGATATGACGTTGCAATCGGTAAAGTAGATAACACCGAGGTTGACTTTATCGCATCCAAAGCCGACGATAAGCTCTACGTGCAGGTCACGGAATCAATGAAAAGCGAGGATGTTCGCGCAAGAGAATTACGCCCGCTGCAAGCTATCAAAGATAATTACGAGAAGATCGTTTTAACGCTTGATACAGGACTCAATACCTCCTACGACGGTATTAAATCTCTTAATCTTATGGAATGGTTGCTTTGCGACAAACAGTAGGTTCTATGAAAACCTAAAGCAAACTTTATATTTCCCCAAAAGCATCGTGCCTGTAAGCGCGATGCTTTTGGTTTTTAAGGGCGGGAAGGCTGCCAACTTTTCAAATACAAAACACGACCTGTTCACTGTGAACAGGTCGTGTTTTAGTTTAATTGCTTGACCTAAAGTGGTCTTATAATAATGTCCTTAGAGTAGGATCTTATTTTCAAAATTAGGATGCCGAACAGGCATTGACGTTTATTCTGAGTAATTCTGCTGTCAAGCTCACAAGGTCGCCGTTTCCGGAACGGTAGATGACTTTTTTGTACTTTTTGCTTGGGGTAATACGGTCGTAAATTTCATTTACTTTTCCAAAAAGGTCTTTGTCCTCGTCGCTCTTACTGCACCAGAACTGCACGGCTTTAAGTTCATCGTTTACGGTAACTCTTATATATCTCACTCCTTTCTGTAATATTGTTTTCCATTTTTGGCTTTTTTAATCATTTGGATTTTTATTTCACGTTTAAGTAGTTGTCAACCGTAACCCCCAGCCTGTGATGTGCCAGGTGAAATTCACTGACAGCCATAAGGCATAGACGGTCATATCTAAGAGGTAATCCATGCTCGATTGCCAGCCGCTTGTTTTCACCGCGCAAACAATAATATCCGTTCAGGTTTTCTTTTAATAGCATCGGCTTGCCTGTTTTGGGGTTTATTTTAGTCTTCTCGTAACGCAGTCGAACTTCTTTCTCAAGTTCATCTCTGCCTTCTTTTGTTTTGCATTTTTCAAGGTAGTATGAATAAGCCCTTTTTGCCTGGTCGGATCGCAAGCGATGATAGTCAATCTTATTTTTGAATTCATCTGCATCAAAAATCAATTCGTCGCTGGATTTACCTTCAAAATATGATTTCACGAACTCAAGATCAGGGGGCAAAATAAGCTGATATTGCACCTTGCCGCCCTTACCTTTCGTATAAACGCAGGGCTTTCCGGACTCATCGCGCCGAAAATCGCCTCCGCGCAATCTCATCAGCTCGCTTCTCCTCAGCCCCAAGCACTTTTGAAGAGCTACACTTCTTGCAAATTTGGGGTTATTTATATCATTGTCGCTTCTTTGCTTTTTTCCGTTGTCACTTCGCCCACGCTTATAACGTGCGGTAGCTCTCTTCGGTTTTTTAATGTCACTCAGCGACATTCCGTGATACAAAACCACAGGTGACAAATAAGAATGAATTGTCGATGCGGAATATCCTTTGCTTATTAGATGGTCTGCATAGTTTTGAATATGATTTTTGCAATCTTCCCTTGTTTTTGAGTCGTGAAGGTTGCGGCAATAGTCAATGAATTTTTTATAGTTCTTAACAAACGCACGCTTGGTTACGTCATTTTGATATTTTGAATTGAAAAAACTGCGTGCATCGTCTAAAAGCTGTCTTGTTACCGTCTTTTTTCTTGGCTTCAAACCTATCAACTCCTTTCAGAATAAGTATGATAGATTTCTGCTTTCTAAAGAGATCAGGCGTGTCGCATTGTAAAATTCTGCCTTTATGCCATTTTGGGGCAAAACAAAAATACCCGTACATAAATCAAACGAGTGAAAATCTTTATCGATCCAAAGATCCGTTTTCAAAGTTCTTACACAATCAGACATAAAAATCAAACCAATCCTTTCATTTATTACGTTTTCGCTTGGCGTGTGCATATGCTTAAACACGTGTAGTATTGATTTTGACTGTGAAAGAGACTTTGGCTTTGCTTTTGCCTTTGCTCTTGGATTTGATCTCTTTGTTTTTTCTTTTGAGATTTGACACCTCCTTGCCTTTGAATAATTAAGTACAGACATAAATACAACACAGATGTACCAACCATATATCTTAGCCAAGCAAAAGGAGTATGAGAGATTTGAAAAGCAAAAAACGCTTTTGAATAGTAATTTTTCAAAAAATGTGAGTGTCTGCTTTCTTTAATGCTTGTGACAAATGAGATATAGAAACGCCTATGTCGGACGCTACTGCTGCTTAACAAAGGATTAATAAAAATAAACCTGCCTTTCGGCAGGTTTATTTTTTGCGGTTTGGTGAATTATACTATTAAGTGCAACACTTTAAGAAAAAAGAACACTCATATTGAATCCTGTGTTATAATGAAGTTACCACCCAACAAATAACAAAAGGAGATTCAATATGAGCTATACCCATTTTACCATAGAAGAACGCT
>JAFXAN010000111.1 GCA_017517035.1 Clostridia bacterium | reverse complement strand
TGCGCCGAGATCCTCGAACACAGCACCGGTCTTGTGTGCCATAGAGTGAACGATACCGAGAAGTGCATTGGAGAATGCCATACCTGCAAGGCACTGAGCGTTGTGCATAGAAGCACGCTTGGTCATGTCGCCATTGTAGGAAGCAACAAGGTCTTCCTGAATCATCTTGATTGCAAAGATCGCAAGAGGATCGGTAAACTCACAGTTAGCGGTAGAAACATATGCTTCAATTGCGTGAGTCATAGCATCCATACCGGTATGAGCGGTGAGCTTCTTGGGCATAGTCTCAGCAAGTTCGGGATCAACGATCGCAACATCGGGAGTGATTTCAAAGTCTGCGAGAGGATACTTGATGCCCTTATCATAGTCGGTGATAACAGAGAAAGCAGTAACCTCGGTAGCGGTACCTGAGGTAGAAGGAATTGCACAGAAGCGTGCCTTTTTACGAAGCTCGGGGATGCCGAATACTACGCACATCTGATCGAAGGTGATTTCGGGATACTCGTACTTGATCCACATTGCCTTTGCAGCATCGATGGGCGAACCGCCGCCGATTGCAACGATCCAGTCAGGCTGGAACTTTGCCATAGCCTCAGCGCCCTTCATAACAGTGGTAACGGAAGGATCGGGCTCGATGCCTTCAAAGAGTTCAACTTCCATGCCTGCTTCTTTGAGGTAGGAAACAACCTTATCAAGAAAACCAAAACGCTTCATAGAACCGCCGCCAACACAGACCATTGCGCGGGTACCTTTCAAGGTTTTGAGGGCTTCAAGAGCGCCCTTGCCATGATAGAGATCACGGGGTAATGTAAAACGTGCCATAATTTTTTTCTCCTTGTGAGTATGTATTTTTTCTTTACGGCTAAATTCATATCATAAAGCCAACAAAGTTGGCTGTGCCGAAGGCTATGATATCAATGAAACCTACCTCTGACATGCCAACGCCGCAAGGCTTAGTTGGCATATCCTTTGGTTTTATTATATCACAACCGGGAGGGCTTGGGAATAATTAAAATGTTATATCGGTATTATCAATATCGATATATGCCGTATCAATACAAAAATGGCTCTGCATTATTGCAAAGCCATCATTTATATTCATATTTATTTACTTAACAAATTTTCTTCTCGCGTTGCAAAGCGCGGTAATGAAATCCTTATCGAGCTTGGTGAGCTTATATCCTTTATGATAGATGAGAACATCCCTATATACCTTTTTATTGCCCTCGCACACACGCTGAACAAGATTATATCTGTCAAGTATCTGCTGTGAGGCAGGCGATACCCACATAAATGTTTTGGGATTTTCCGAAAGAAGATCAAACTGACTTGCTCTCTCGAATACAAATATTCTTTGATCCACTTTGTCGGGAAGCTCCTCGCGGAACACCTTAGACATAGATAGTGTGGGAACGTAGGGATCTGCGTGCGCTATCTCTATATAATCGGAAAGATCCTCGTAAGTAATCGTCTCCTTCTCCGCGAGAGGATTATCTCGGCTCATGATAAGAACGTAAGAGAACTCAGCTACAAGCTCATAAGAAAGCCCTTTTTCCTCAAGCATATCCTTGTAGTATTTATCATAATTGTCCGAATAACGAATAATACCAAGCTTGTATTCGTTTTCAAGAAGCTTTTTTATGGTCTTTTTGGAGTTGGTTTCCTTGTAGTATATTTCTACGGGAGTATCTCCGATGTTTTTTGAAAATTCCGCCATTGCGGCAGAGATATAGCACGCGCGTGGAACGGATATTGAAAACTTACGCTTTTTATGCGAGCCGTCGCGGTAGGACTGCTCGATCTTATCGATACGGTGAAGAATATCCCGCGCATAATCCATAAACTCCTCGCCATCGGGAGTCAGAATCATTCCTTTTGCGCTTCGTTGAAATATGGTAATTCCAAGATCGGCTTCGAGTTCTTTGATAGATCGGCTGATATTCGGTTGTGCGATCATCAGCGTTTCCGCTGCTTTATTCAGCGATCCAAGTCTTGCAACCTCGACCGCGTATTTCATATGTAGAATATTCATATACAAGACCTCCTTTCATCGTCTCTCTGCTTACTTAAACAATTTATTATATCATAAAATCGTAAACAAATCAAGATTTTTGGCGAATTTGTTGAAGATACCATGTTCAGTTAAAACAAGTACCCCGTCATAACAAATTGATATTGTGATGACGGGCACTAATTCATTATTCATTTTTCGAATACAACAGTAACTGTGGTACCTATGCCAAACTCGCTTTCGATGGAAAGCTCTGCGTCCGAAATAGCGCAGATGTGCTTGACGATGGCAAGACCGAGGCCTGTACCGCCAATACGCTTGGAGTGAGATTTATCCACACGGTAGAATCGTTCGCAAAGGCGGGGCAGATGCTCCTTCTCGATACCGATTCCGGTATCCTTTACCTGTAAGCAAACGCCTTGACCCGTTTCAGAAATTGAAACGGTAATTGAGCCGCCCTCTTTGTTGTATTTGATCGCGTTGGAAACAAGATTCTCGATAAGCTCAAAGATCATATTATGATCGCCGAGCACCTTGCCGTCTCCGTTGATGGTTGCGGTAAGATTTCTCTTTTTTATCTCCTCGGCAAACTCGTTGAGAACCTCACACGCAATTTCCTGGAGAGAGATCTCGGCATATGCCTTTTCCGGCTGTTCTCCGTTTTCGATTTTGGAGAGCATCAGCATATCGTTGATAAGGGAGGCGAGTCTTACGCTCTCCTTATGGATTCTTTCAAGCTGCTTTTTGGAGGCTTCATCAATGCCCTCCTTGTTCATCAAAACCTCTGAGAAGCCTTGGAGAACAGTGATAGGCGTTTTCAGCTCGTGAGATGCGTTGGCAAAGAAATCGCTCTTTTGCCTTTCAATCAGCTTTTCTTTGGTAATATCGGTTACGATAAGAATGGTTGCTATGTCCTTGGATAGAACATCGTCGGTAACTCTGCTCAGCACAAAGGAAAGCTCCTTATCACGATACGTAGCGATAAAGGAATAGTTCTCCTTGAAGTGCTTCGATATTCTCTCGTGAATATCGAGATCCTCAATAAGGAAGATCAAATCTCTTCCGACATCTCTTTGTACGCCGTTGAAAAGCTCGAGCGCACTCTTGTTTGCAAAGCTGATGCGCTTGAAATGATCCAAAGCGATAATGCTTTGAGACACGTTATCCAGCACGGTATTCAGCTTAAGTCTTTCGGCGTCTGCAACACGGATATGACTATGAATGTTTGCGTTCAGCTCATTGATCTGGTCAAGAACGGCAAAGAACTCCGGTTCACTCATATCGGTCTTGATCGGCTGATACTGTCCTTCATTCAAGCTCTTCAGGCTATCGCCGATTGCCGTTACCTTTTTGGATACACTGTTGGATACCAAATTGGCAAGAACAAAAGAAATGATCAGCGCAACCAACAAGACTACGAGCAAGAGAGGAAGCAACGTGGAGATATACGAAGAGATCTCACTGCTTCTGACCGCTAACCGTAGTATCACCTCGGAGCCGTCGGCAAGAGAGGTCTTGACTGCATAATAGGTCATGTCGCACTTAAAGGTTTCGGAATATCTCTCTACCGTTTCAGATTTGCCGCTAAGCGCATTCTGTATTTCCTCGCGGTCTGCGTGATTATCAAGATCAGCCTTGGTATCACTTTCATAAAGCGGATTTCCCTCCAAGTCAAATATCGTAATTCGAAGCTCTGGATTATCCGAATACTGATTAAAAACGACAAAATCGCTCTGCTCGTTCATCAGAGCCGCCGCAAGCACCGTTTCTTCCTTCAGACGCTCATTCACCACGTTCTTGGTGTTCAGGTTGACGGCAACAAGACCAACGGCGAACATCACGAGAACGGCTGCAAGCGTTATTGCAAAAAATCTAATAAATATCTTCTTTTTCATTTCACATCAAAACGGTATCCGATGCCGCGAACAGTAACGATCACGTCGTCGCCACCACATTCCTTGATTTTGTCGCGCAGCTGCGCAATGTGCATATCCAGCGTTCTCGTCTCGCCCATAAAGCCCTCTCCCCACACCTCGCGGAAGAGCTCCTCGCGCTCTACGGTGACACCGGCTTTTCCGATCAAAAGCTTTAGGAGCTTGAATTCTTTCAGGGTAAGACCAAGATCCTTCCCTTCATAGAAAACCTTATACACATTGTTATCGACGACAAAGCCCTCCTGATTCGTAACGTACAGGTTGGCTCTGCGCAGACTGGTTTTGATTCTTGCAATCAGCTCAAGCACGGAAAATGGCTTGGTAATGTAATCGTCCGCTCCCTTATTCAGTCCCTTCACGGCACTGATCTCGTCGGATCTTGCGCTCACGATAAGTACGGGGATCTTTTCATCCATTTCTCTGATTTTCGAAAGGATCGTATATCCGTCCATATCGGGAAGCATGATATCGAGAATAACAAGACTCGGGCGAGCCGACTCAAAGCACTCGAAAAAATCCTTTCCGTTCTCAAACATTTTCGTCATATAAAGTCCCTCAAAGGCACCCTCATACAACTCTCTTATTCCTTCATCATCCTCAACAATGTATATAAGTGACTCCATTAAAACTTTTGATGAACCCCCGTTTCGTTATATTTCGTCCACTCGGCTACGTTTACGGCATGGTCGCCGATACGCTCGAGGTATTTTGCGACCATCAT
>JAFXAN010000110.1 GCA_017517035.1 Clostridia bacterium | reverse complement strand
CAGTCGAAGCCGTAATCCGTAGGGGCGATCATTGATCGCCCGTCTCATAAACAGCTCAAAATATCGTTATTTTACGCCGTTTGTTTTTTCGGGCGATCAATGATCGCCCCTACAAATTTCGTTTTCACTCACCGATAAATTACTGTTTGAAACAAGTCAACAAAAATGCAATGCAAAAAAATCGTGGCCGAGTCAAATTTTTGACTCAGCCACGATCTATCGGTTTTACTTAAGTATCTTGCAGAAATCAAGAACGGCAATAACTATACCGGCAAAAATGTATATCTCAACGAGTGCGCCAACGATGCCCACAACAAGATTGACTATCGGAATTTTTGCGAGAATTCCGAGAAGGAATCCGATAACAACACCGATAACAAGATATACAATGATTGTGATGATGAGCTTTGCAACATCCTTCATTCCAAATGATCCGGGGAAAAGCTTTTTCAAAGTATCCATGGTAAACCTCCAAAAAAATTGATTTACTATATTCTATCATAGTTTTCATCCAAAATCAACCTTTTTCACAAATATTATTTTGTTTTTTTGAGCTATTGACATTTTTTGCAAAAAATGCTAAAATTATTAATAATAATCAGATTGAGGACGAAAAAATGATCGAGATAAAAAATAAAACATTTGACAGTGAGAGAGCTTTATACGATTCCGACGGAATAACGCTTGAAAACTGCACATTTGCCGGGGAAGCTGACGGTGAATCTGCTCTCAAGGAAAGCAAAAATGTTTGTGTTAAGAATTGCCGCTTCGAGCTGCGTTACCCTTTTTGGCATGATGCGGAGCTGACCGTTTTCGACAGCACCCTTACCTCCACTTGCCGTGCTCCCATTTGGTACACAAAAAATGCGCATTTTGAAAATTGCCATATGGAAAGCGTCAAAGCATTCAGAGAATGTGAAGCTGTTAAGGTTAAGGATTGCAGAATCATCAGTCCCGAGCTTTTCTGGAATTGCAAAAATGTTGAAATTTCGGGCGGTGAGATGACAAGCGAATATTTTATGATGAATTCCTCCGATATCAATATTGAAAAGCTGAATTTTTCGGGAAAATATTCTTTTCAGTATGTAAAAAATGTCACCATACGAAACTCCGTTCTTAACACTAAGGATGCTTTCTGGCACTCTGAAAATGTTTCGGTCTACGATAGCGTAATTACGGGCGAATATGCAGCATGGTATTCAAAAAATCTGCGGCTTTACCGCTGCAGGATCGTTGGAACTCAACCCTTCTGCTATGCTGAGAACCTCTATCTCGAGGATTGCGTTATGGAAAAGTGCGATCTTTCATTTGAAAATTCAACCGTTAATGCAACTGTAAACAGTGTTATAGACAGCGTTAAAAATCCTCTCCACGGAAGCATAAAGGCAAAGGGATTTGGAGAAATGATCCTTGATGAGCACCAAAAAGAGGGTGCAGATTGCAAGATCGAAACATTTTGAATATGATGGATCTTCTGAAAACACAAAGTGTTCGACACGCTTGGCCTGAAATGAATCCGGATTTTTCCATTGAACGCCCAAACGGCTGTCCGTTTTATGTTTTTATTCATCTTTGGAACAGTGTCCTTATGCAGCTTGAGGGAGAAACGATAAAAACCGATCCTTCCGCCTGCATAGTTTTTGATATAAATCATCCGCAGAATTGGAAGCCGCTTGATGGCGGAATAATTCACGATTGGATACATATCGAGGGCGATCTTCCTGCGCTTCTGGCTTCATGTGGGCTTGAATTTAATAAAATCTACTATCCGAAATCGGGAAGATTCATCACCATGATAACAGAGGAGCTTGAGCAGGAGTTTTTTGCCGGAAAGCTTCACGGAAACGAGCTGTGCGATATCAAGCTGCGTGAGCTTTTTTATAAGCTGGCAAGAAGCTGCCGTGAGGATGAGCCGCAAATAATCCCCGATGAGAAAACTGTTTCCGCCATGAAAACTTTGAGACGGGAGATCTTTTCCGATCTTGCCCACTCTCCAAAAGGCTCGGAAATGGCAAGAAGACTTTCTGTCAGCGAATCGAAATTTTATCTGCTTTATAAAGAAATTTTCGGAATAACGCCCGCAAAGGATATCATAAATGCGAGAATCGAAAGTGCAAAGATATATCTCTCATCAGGGCAATATTCGGTTGAACAGACCGCTTTTCTTGTGGGCTATAAAAGTGCCTTTCATTTCATCAGGCAGTTTAAACAGCAAACAGGCGTAACCCCCGGAAAATTCCTGCAAGAGCAAACAAAATAAAAAGATAAAAAGTGCTGTATCGCAAACGATGCAGCACTTTTCGATTTTTTTCAAACAGTAATTTGTCGAACGGTTGAAAAGGTGAATAGACGGTGATGAGAATGGATGTGAGCCTCCACTGATTTTGCAAAGCAAAATTAGGGGAGGTGGATTTTGCCGTAAGGCAAAAGACGGAAGGGTCTTATGAGGTGTAAGGTAACTTGTTTGTTTTTAATAGTTACTTTGCGAGCTATACCCTTCAGTCACAGCGAACAATATCTGTTTTCTACGGTATGTCATTTCGCCGTGCCAGCTCCCCTATTAAAACAGGGGAGCCTCATCTTACCGTTCAATTTCACTTCGGTATTAAATCAAACAGTAATTTATCGAACTGTCAGATAGTGATGAAATCATCCTTTAGCGTTCATAGATCCTTCACTTCGTTCAGGATGACTTGTGAGGAGATTGATGACAAGTTTTCTACATAGAATTCTCATAAATTCCATGTAGAAACACAGATAAACAGCAATAAAAATTTCCTTTTTCAAAGTTTTGATCGACCTTTTTTAAAAGGTCGCGCGAGCCGACGGCGGCGTCGGTCGCCTCCGCAGAGGCGAAACTCCCTCACCGACAAATTACTGTTTAAAAGCGAAAGAGGCTATCATGATAGACAGCCTCTTTATAGCTTTGAGAAAGCGTGATCAAATAAAATTCTCGGCAAATTCGATTATCATTCTTGAAAGCTCCTCATAACCCTCGGGAGTGAAATGAACTCCATCGCCGCTCTGAAGATGGGCAATCTCAAGAGATTTTCCGTAAAGATCAACGCAGGGAAGCGAATATTTTTCCGCAACCTTTATCGCCGCCGCATTGCGCTTCGGAACTCTTTTTGCAAGCTCCTTATCATTTGTGATATTTGTTGTCATAAGAATAACAAGCTTTTTTGCGCCCCCAAAAAACTCAAGAAGACCGCTGACAAATTTATCGTAAAGCTCAAAATATTCCGTTTCATCATCAAGATGCCAGCCGTGAAGCCCGTTATTGAAGAAAACAACATCATATCTCTCGATTTGCGAAGCAAAAAGCTTAACTGCGGGCAAAAAAGCCTCGTTATCAAGAGCCTTCGATGTGCCAAATCCGTCGCAGAGCAGCTTTCCCTCGGAGATGCGATTGATAGCCCCTCTGTTTCCGCAGGAAATGGAATCTCCGATATAAAAAATCCTCGGTGTTTCCTTGTCACCCGACTTTGCAATCCATGTGTTATCCCATTCGTATGTTTCAAGCGGTGTTGATGCCGCCTCAAATGTAAATCTATCCATTTTTGTCTCCTTTATAAAAAATCCGAGTGATAACTTCAACTCGGATTTTTATTTTTATAAGATCCCGCCGAGCCGTGTAAAGAGGAATTTGAAAACCCTGCATAGCAAGGTGGTGTCCTCTCCACTTCTTTTACTGCTTCCAACGTCCGTCCTCGAGCCGAGACAAGTCAATCGATGCACGAGGCGGGAGGCCTGCAATCCGAAGCGGAAGTTTATCCGGACTCCAATTTCAAATCGTGGGTCTCAATTGCCCCAATATCACGAACTAAGCAGGCAACTATTCTTCAGAAATAGTATGTGCCGTGGCGCAAAAATTATGCGTCGTAATCTACTTCTCCGAAAAATGCGTCATCAAAGAAATCAGCGATTCTGTCGAACTCCTCATCATCCTCAATTGATGTAAGGATCTCCTCGCCGTCCTCATCCGAGGTAACTTCAAGAATATCATATTCGATCATCTGATCCTCGCCCTTCTTTGCAGGAGCTGTGTCAACAGGTGTGATCGCCTTATACTGTTTTCCCTCAAATTCAAATGCCGCAAGAAGCTCAACCTCAAATTCGTTGCCCTCTTCGTCTGTGAGAGTATAGGTTTCGGGAAGCTCCTCTGCCATATCTTCGATTTTCTTCTTATTATCTGCCATTTCTTATATCTCCTTTTGCATAAATAATTATCATATATATTGTATTATAAAAAGTCTTACTTGTCAAGCACCCTTATGAAAATTTTATGTAAATTCAAGGGGCAGACATTTCCTCGGGAGAAAAATCAAGGACTGCCGAGAGAATATAATTGCTGACAAACATTCCTCTCGATGTGAAGGCATAGCTATCCCCTATCCTTTTCACAAATCCTCCCTCCACATATTCTTCAAGAAGATGACCGAATTTGCTATAAAAATCAACGCCATAGCGTGCTTTAAACTCGTTCATATCGACCCCCGCATCAAGGCGCATACGGAGCATGACATATTCATTCATGCTCTCATTTTTTTCAATGATGCGGCTGCCCTCAATTATCGGGATCTGAAGCTGAAGTATTTCAAGCCCGTTTATATAGGACTCCGCATTTCGGATGACAGAATATCTTTCTCCTCCGAAATATGAATGGGCGGAAGCACCGATTCCGATATATTCATCGCAGTTCCAATATTTCATATTGTGCCTTGAGTATTTGCCGTCACGGGCAAAATTACTCATTTCATATCTCTCATAGCCTCTTGAAGAAAGGAAATCCACCGCTTTCATATACATATCATATTCCGCATCGTCATCGGGAAGAGAAAGAGTATCTCTCATGGCGAAAAATGGCGTATTTTCCTCGATTTTGAGGCAATAAAGAGAAATATGGTCGGGGTCTATCATAGTAACGCCCCTTAGGGTATCCACAAAGGACGAAAGAGTTTGTCCCGGAAGACCGTACATGATATCAACGCTGATATTGTCAAATCCCGCACGCCTTGCAGCCTCATATGTGGCTGTAAACTGCTCTGCGCTGTGTATTCTGCCCAGAGTCTTAAGCTCACCGTCGTCAAGGCTCTGCATTCCGAGGCTGAGACGGTTTATCCCCAGCTTCCTCAGAGCCTTCAGATATTTAAGATCAACAGTTCCGGGATTTGCCTCACTCGTTATCTCCGCATCCTTTGCGATCCTGAAATTTCTGCGCACCGAATCCATCAGCCTTGAAAACTGCGAAATTGGCAGCATCGAGGGCGTTCCTCCGCCAAAATATACGGTATCGACCACATGGGAACGGCAAGCATCCGAAATATCCTCCATCTGGAGCATCATTGCGGAAACATAGCTTTCCACCGCCTTCCTGTCACTTGGCGTAAAGGAATAAAAATCGCAATAATCGCATTTTTTTGCGCAAAACGGGATATGAAGATAAAGTCCCAGCGTTTTTTTCTCTTTCATTTCAAAACTCCAATTATCAGTTTTCGTCATCAAGACGCAGAACAGCCATGAATGCCTCGGGGGAAACCTGAACAGAGCCAAGCTGACGCATCTTTTTCTTACCTTCCTTCTGCTTTTCAAGCAGCTTTTTCTTTCTTGTGATATCACCGCCATAGCATTTTGCAAGAACGTCCTTGCGAAGCGCCTTAACGGTCTCTCTTGCAATGATCCTTGAGCCTATTGCAGCCTGGATCGGTATCTCAAAGAGCTGTCTCGGAATATTTTCCTTGAGCTTTTCGGCAATTCGTCTTGCTCTTGCATATGCCTTTTCCTCGTGAACTATAAAGGAAAGGGCATCAACGATCTCTCCATTCAGCATGAAATCAAGCTTGACGAGCTTTGAGGGCGCATATTCGGAAAGCTCATAGTCAAGAGAAGCATATCCTCTTGAACGGCTCTTCAGCGCATCAAAGAAATCGTAGATTATTTCATTGAGGGGCAGATCATAGTGAAGCTCAACACGCTCTGTGTCGATATATTTCATATCTATGAAAACTCCTCGCCTGTCCTGGCAAAGCTCCATAAGTCCGCCCACAAATTCGGTAGGAGTTATAATATTTGCCTTTACCATCGGCTCATATGCTGTTTCAATTTCATCCACAGTGGGGAAATTTGACGGATTGTCGATCCTTATCTTTTCACCGCCTCGTTTTGTTATCTCATAAATAACACTCGGTGCGGTTGTTATGAGATCGAGATTAAATTCTCTCTCAAGTCTCTCCTCGATAATCTCCATATGGAGAAGTCCGAGAAAACCGCATCTGAAGCCAAAGCCGAGAGCGATGGAGGTCTCCGGTTCAAACACCAGTGCCGCATCATTGAGCTGCAGCTTTTCAAGGGCATCACGAAGATCCCCGTATCTTGCACCGTCTGCGGGATAGATGCCCGAAAATACCATGGGAAGCACATTCTTAAAGCCCTCGCAAGGCTCGGCAGTTGGGTTTTCCGCATGAGTTACGGTATCTCCCACCTTTGTGTCACCGATAAACTTGATGCTGGCGGTTATATAGCCGACCATACCTGCCGAAAGCTCGTCACATTTTGCGAGACCGAACGGTTCCATTGTACCGACCTCAACAACATCAAATTCCGCGCCCGTATTCATCAGCTTTATCTTCTCGCCCGCATGGAGCTTACCGTCCATAACCCTCACATAGACAACAACTCCCAGATAGCTATCATAATATGAATCAAAAATGAGGCACTTGAGGGGAGCATTCTCATCACCCTCGGGTGCGGGAATATCCGAAATGATCTTATCAAGGACATCGCCTATATTAAGTCCCGTTTTTGCGGAAACTGCAGGGCATCCCTCGGCGGGTATGCCGATGATATCCTCAATTTCGCCCCTTACCCTCTCGATATCTGCGCTTGGAAGGTCGATTTTGTTTATAACCGGAACGATCTCAAGATCAGAGTCTGCCGCAAGATATGCGTTGGCAAGTGTCTGCGCCTCGATTCCCTGGGTTGCGTCAACAACAAGCAGCGCACCGTCACAGGCGTTGAGAGATCTTGAAACCTCATAGTTAAAGTCCACATGACCGGGGGTGTCAATGAGGTTGAGCTCATACTGTTCACCGTTTTTGGCGGTATAATCGAGCTTGACGGCACGGCTCTTGATGGTTATTCCTCTCTCCTTTTCAAGATCCATATTGTCAAGAACTCGGTTTTCCATCTCACGCTGGGTAAGCGTGTCAGTATATTCGAGTATCCTGTCCGCAAGTGTGGATTTTCCGTGGTCAATATGTGCAATTATCGAAAAATTTCTTATGTGCTTTTGCTTTTCACTCTGCATTAATTTTCTTACTCCTGAATTTTAAAATGATTTCTGTCAGAATTCAAAATTCTCATAGAAATATGCGTTTGTCCATGCTCTCTTGCCGCTCTTGTCGATAACGGTAACTCTGAAATAGGCATTGGGACGGTCCTTTTCGGGGCGACGCTTGTTTTCGTTCACCCAATAGTTTATATAAAAATCCTTGCTGTTTATTGTGCCGCCCTCGGGAGCGATCTCGTGGTATGCAATTCTCTTATCGGTATTGACAATGATCTCCGCAGCATCCGAGCACTCGATATGCAGGCAGCAATCATCAAGAGTGAGCACCTTTATCTCGGGGCCTGTGGACGCATAAAAATCGCCCCTCTCAAGCGCCTTCATAACAGCACCGTATTCAAGCTCCTCTGCCTTTATCATAACATATCCGCCGCAGCAGCTATCCTCTCTGTGGGAATCGTCCGTTGCAAGCGTGAACACCTTCTCTCCTCTGTGCAGAAGATCGTCAATTGGTGTCATAGAGTCAACAAGACCTGTTATCGCACACTCGTGGTTATAGCATTCAACGCCCCAAAGACCCTTATAATCCTTATAATCCTCATAATTATGAAGATTCCAGACGGGGTGGTTATAGGAAACAAGGAAGCCCTCCTCATTTGCCTTTGCGATGACCTCGTTTATACACTCGGGAGAATATTCAAATTTATATTTTCTCGCTCTCATTCCGTCTGTTATATAAGGTCTTGTTCCGCTGATCTTCTCGGAGATCTTGTCCTCGTCAAAGAAAGGAGGAATTATGTTGTCCTTATCCTTTGCATAGAAATTGAGATGAGTTGCCTTGACGCTTGAAAATGTATATTCGATGTCCTCCTCAAGAGCAAGCTCATATGAGGTTATGGTGAGAAAATCCTCATCATTGAGATCGTGATGGGGGATTATGACCTCATGGTCGGTATACGCAAGAATGGAATATCCGTTTGATTTATATTTTGCCTTCACTTCCTCGGGAGAAAGCGCTCCGTCCGAAAGATTTGTATGAAGATGAAGATTTGCCTTATAAAAATTGCCTTTTTCGGGGAGAAGATAGTATTTCATTTTATTTTCTCACTTTCTTTATTTAACAATATCATCATAAAAATAAGCATTTGTCCAGGCTTTTTTGCCATCATGAGAGATGACGGTAACTCTGAAATAAGAATCGTCTCTGAGCTTTCCTTCAAGCTTTGCGCTATCGACAAGCCAATCTCTCATATCAAAATCGCATCTGTTTATGCTCTCGCCATCAAATGCCATTTTGCGCTTGGCAATTCTCTTATCGGTATTCACAATAATGCTCTTTGCATCCGAGCATTCAATATGTAAAATACCTTCATCAAAGGTAAGCTCGTTTATAAAAGTGCCCGTTGAAGCATAAAAATCTCCATTTTCAAGAGCTGTCATAACCGTGTTATATTCAAGCTTATCCGCCTTCACCATAACAAATCCGCCGCAGGAGGATGCTGCGGAATGGGAATCGTCGGTTGCAAGAATACGAATGTGTTCACCTTCGCGGAGAAGGTCGTCGACGGGAGCGGATGTATCAAGATATCCCATTTTATAGCACTCGTTATTATATATCTCAACTCCCCAAAGCCCCTTATAATCAATATAATCCTCACGGCTCTGAAGCGACCAGACGGGATGATTATAAGAAACAAGAAATCCTGCCGCATTTGCCTTTGCAACAACATCATTTATGCACTCGGCAGAGTACCTGAAATCATATTTGTTTGCCCTCATCTCGTCTGTGACATAGGACTTGACACCGCTTATTCTATCCCAAATTTTCGATTCGGTAAAGCAGGGCGGAACAATGTTGTTTTTGTCCTTTGCATAGAAATTGAGATGAGTTGTTTTGATCTTCGGCCAAGGAACTTCCCTGCTTTCATTGACAGCCAGCTCATAGGAGGTGATCGCAAGGAAATTTTCATCCGACAGATCGTTATGAGGAATTATCACCTCATGATCGGTATAAGCAACGATGGAATAACCATGCTCCATATATAGTTTCTTTATTTCCTCCGGGGAAAGCTCGCCGTCCGAAAGATTTGTATGAAGATGTAAATTTGCCTTATAAAAATTGCCTTTTTCTGGAAGAAGATACTTTTTCATTATTCTTTCTTTGCCTTTCCTTATCCGAATACGCTCTTTATTGCGGAATTTATTTCACTCTTGTTCAGAGAATAAAGAATGAGAAGCGCAGTTCCCGCTATCAAAACGATGGTGAAAATTATCATTTTTTTGCTTGAAACCTTAAGAGAGAGGGTGGGGTCGCAAAGCTTCAGCTTTTTAAGGCTTGGAAGAAGTGCGCCAAGGAAAAATGTCATAATAAACACCTCAAGGGGCAAAAGAAGAAGATTTTTGATGCCTGAGATCGCAACATAATATCCATAAGGGCCTCCCGACATTGCAACTCTCCAGACAGAACCGAGGAGCACATTGACAAAGAGATTGATGGTAAATCTTGCCGCAGCGATTCTCTCAAATGAGAGCTTTGTGCGGTAAAGGAAAAGAGCATAAATAAATGCACCCAGCACCGCAGACAGTGTATAACCGAAGAAGAAAGAATATCCGTTTATAAGCGCACCCACGATATCAACGATAATTCCGCAGGGTATGGCAATAACAGGCCCCGTTAAAAAGGAGCAAAGTGAGATTGAAATAAATGAAAAGGAAACCTCAAGAACTCCCGGTATTATCGGTATCTGGAACTTTTCCAATATGATGGAAACCGCACAGAGAAGCGCACACATGATAAGCGCACGGACATTCTTCATTTCCGCAAGCGCAGACTTCCAATAAGAGGCGCTTATGGGCAAAGCATAATTTTTTGATGTTGAATTTGTGTTTTTCAAGTTTATCACTCCCTCAAAATCAGCTTTCGCTGTCTATGACCATATCGCAAACGAGATATGTGTCATTTTCCTTTATAAGCACGAGAGAAAGAGTTCCCTCATAAAGCTTTTCGTTCCGATAGAAGCGCAGATGGACAGAATAATCCACCTCGCAATATATAAGGCCGCCGATGCTTATGAAATTCTTCGGCTCAAGAAGGTCGATTCTATAAACGCCTTGATTTACAAATTCAAAGCTGGACTTTGACCTTTGTATCTGCTTAAATGCAGGACTTTGAGCCTTCATTTTGGAAATCAGTGCTCCATAGTTTTCTTCGATTCCCACAGCGCCGTTTGCAACATAGTGAAAATATGCTTTTGTAAATTCCTCTGCGGCGTTTTCTGCGTTTTTGGCAAGCTCGCTTTCCGCACCGTAAAATTCTGCGGAAATATCAAGATCGTTTTTCTTTATCGAGCATAGCGGAATCTCTTTTCCGTCTATTTTTGCGCTTATCTCGGGCTCGCAGATAAGCCCGTGTACATTATATGTAACACCCGTCATAGCGTTTTCGTCATTCGAATATTTTTTCAATGCAGAAAGATCCTCATATTCGCTCTTTCCCGTGAGATATTTCTCCGAAACCGAAACACCGTTTATATATATTTCCGCATTCTCGGGTGCGGTGATTTTCGCATTATACAGGCAATCCGCAGAATAAAGATAAACAGATTCTCTTTTCCCCTCAAGCTCTTTTTCCACAAGCTTCTTGCCGTTTGCGGTGACAGAAATACCCTCATGCCTGCATTCGCCGAAAACCCTATATGAAAGAGCCTTTGGCAGCTTCTCGCCAAGCCCACTCTCAAACTCCGAAAGTGCCTCGGAAAGCTCTCCCTCTATGGCAAGTGAGGGGGAAGGCGAGACACCGCCGATAAGAACCTCGGCATTTGAAGGAACTGTCATAACGAAGCTTTTTATATCCTCGGAGAACCAATCAGCTTTTCCGTTTGCAACGGTCAGATATATATACTCACAATAATCCCCTACCGCAAGCTCGGGAACAAGACAAAGACCGTCGATCTCGTAAATATCGCATTTTCTTCCCTCGGGAACGATCGTTTTTCCGCTGTATTTCACCTTTTTTCGGGTTATATACTCTTCCCCAGCCTCCTTGCCGTTGACAAGAAGAGTTGCGTCTGCTGGAACACAAATGCTCAAGGATATCTTTTCTATTGCTCCCGGCACAGACTCGGGATAAAGCATGGCTTCACTCACCTCAAAAGCTGTGATGCCGAATGCCGCCTTTTTCTCCCTCGGAGAAAGAATTATCTTTCCGATGTCCTTATCATCGCAAATAAGGCGGTAAACTGGACGAGCAGAGGTATATTCCTTTGCCAGCTTTGCGACTTTCGTCTTTCCCGAAAGATGCTCGGTTTTCTCTACGAGAAGCTCCGCATTTTCAAATTCGCAAAGCTCTCCGGCTGTGCTCTCCACAAGAGAAAAATACTTTTCATTATTAAGCGAGAGCAAAAATTTTTCCGCAGCTTTAAGAGGGAGATTATTTTCGTATGTATAAAGGAAAGCGCAAAGTATGCCTATGAGAACGGCAAAAACAATGACAAGAGAAGCGGCGTAAATCAGCGCAGCCCCGGTAAATCCCTTTATTCTTTTTTCCTTTGGCTTTCTTATCTTGTTTTCCTTCAATTTTATGACCTTTCGATGGGGTGAGTCAATTGCTTTCGGTGGCTTTTAACACAGTCCCGATTTTTATTTATTATAATTCAAATGCGAATAATTTTGTTAAAAATAAACAGTAATTTGTCGGTGCGTCGATAAAACGCAAATCTGTAGGGGACGGCGACCTCGACGTCCCATTTATCATTTAAAATTCTCGGTTATTTCACGTCTTTTGTGGGACGTCGAGGTCGCCGTCCCCTACAAACAAACATCCCTGACAGTTCGATAAATTACTGTTTATCGGTGTACCTGAAAAATTCAGCTATTTATCTTATGCTGACCTCACCGAATGAGATCGTTTCTTCCTTCATATCGGGATATTTTACTATGAGGCCGAAGCTATCATCAATATCCACAGCTCTTGCCGTAGGAAAAAGCTCGGGAGCTTCAAGATAAAGCTCTCTCGGATCTCTGCCGCCCGAAATTGACGGTTTTAAAATTTTTATCTCTTTTCCGAGAGTTTCACAATGTGATCTGTAAAAATCCACATATGGCTTCATCTCCTCCGCCCTACCGCCGAGAAGTGAATATATTTTCTGCATTTCCTCGGTAAGATTATAAAGCAATGCGTCCTCGTCCACTCTCTTGCCGCATATGGCATATATTGATGAGGCGATGCCCTCAAGCTCGCCCTCAAAGCATTCTGCGCCTTGATTTGTGTTGATGCCGACGCCGATTATGACACGCTCGGCGGTAAAATCCTCACAAAAAACGCTCTCCGCAAGTATTCCGCAGATCTTTTTTCCGCAAAGGAGCAGATCGTTTGTCCATTTTATGGTGGGGCAAAGCTCTGTTGTTCTTTCGATCGCCTTTGAAACACCAACAGCGCAAAGTCCTGTCAGCGGAAGAAGCGTCTCTGCCCGAAGCTTTTGTGGGAAAAAGCAATACGAGACATAAAATCCTCCCGCATCCGAGAAGAATTTTCTTCCCATTCTTCCTCTGCCATTTCTCTGGCGCAAGGCTCTGACAATGCAGTCACTCTTTATCCCCTCAGATTTGCAAAACTCATTTGTAGAGTCAACCTCATCAAGAAGAATATAATTTTTATCAAGATATTCCTTGACAGAATTTGAGATCCGATTCATTATCAGAAATTTGAGCCGTTCCAGCCCCATTTATCGCATTCCTCATATTTGACATAGATCCTCTCCGATGGAATGCCGAGTTTTTCTTCATAAAGCTCGCAGATGGCGGCGGTAACATTTTCATAAGCCTCTTTTGTGCTTTTTCCGAATATTTTCACTTCAACAAATGCAGTATCCGCCCCGTCGTCTCCTCTGAAATACATCTTAACATCATCCGAGAATGAAAGCATGAGCCAATCCTCGCTCTTGCCGGGGAAAAGAGAAATGATTTTTCCAAGCTCTGATTTGATCTCGTTTCTTTCGCTATCCGAAATTTTTCTCGTTGTAACTGTACTGATATATGGCATTTTTTCTCCTCCTTTATTTATCCTGTGATTCCTCAAGCATATATTGCCTTGCCTCGTCCGAACCGAGCATTGCAGCTTCCTTTACAAGAAGCTGACCGCGTTTTCTGTTTATGCGGCATCCGATGCCCTCGATATAGAAAAGACCAAGCAAAAATTTTGCATCTCTTACAGTCTCCGTATAAACCTCATCCTCGTCCTTATTTGCTGCGACGATAGTCAGCCACCTATGGGCATCTATATGGCTTTCCGTTATGGCACGGCAACGCTCCTCCTCGATCATCTCCTGCTCTGCCTCGTCAATATCACCCGCAAGAAGAGCATAATCATATCTGTTTTCCGCCTTATGATATGGGATCCTGCAAATATTGCTTGAAACCGGATTTCCCGCATAGCCAACAGAATATGCAGAGGCAAGATAAAGCTGCGCCTCGGGGCAACCGCCGTTTGCGCTCAGCTCCATATAATGTATCGCCTTTTTTATGTCTCTTTTCACACCAATGCCGTTCATGGTCATCACCGCAAGATTATATGCGGCGTCTCCGCCATCGAGATAGATCGCAACCGCATAAAAATCGGCCGCCTTCGAGGCATCCTTCTCGACTCCTATTCCAAACTGATAGAGATATCCCATGTTGAACATGGCATCAAGGTCGCCATCATAGGCAAGCTCGCGGTATATCTCGGCAGCCTTTTCATATTCTCCTTTAACAAAAAGAGCATTCGCTCCGATAAGATTATTCATTCCGATACCCTTTATATATATTTTATATTATTTTATCACATTATCCCTCTCATGTCAAGAAAATATAGCATTTAAAGTAATTTTTTAGAGTGGATTTCTCATATGATTTAAGTAAAAAGACAAGAGATTTGAATGTCACTTGCGGGAAGGTGAGGCGATGATCGCATTGTTAAAGGAAAAAACTCAAATGAGAGGCAATATCACACAAAATTTCGATGGACTTACAAAGGAGCAGGTGAGCTTTTCAAGAGAAAAGCACGGCAAAAATATCATAAGTCAAAAAAAGCGTAAATCTTTCTTTCGTCAATTTGTTTCAAACCTTGGCGACCCTATCATAAGGGTTCTTCTTTTTGCGCTTTTTCTGAATATTCTTTTTCTTTTCCGTGACGGCGACATATATGAAACGGTGGGGATCGGAATTTCCGTTTTTCTTGCAACCTTCATTTCAACCGCCTCCGAATATTCAAGCGAATCGGCATTCAGAAGGCTTGGCGAGGAAAACAGCGGCAGCAATATCAGGTGCAAAAGAGACGGAAAAATGCTTGAAATATCAAGTGAGGAGCTTGTTGTTGGCGACATAATTTTTCTCGGTGCGGGAGAAAGAATACCGGCAGATTCTGTTCTGATCTCGGGAAAAATGGGACTTGATATGTCATCTATGACGGGCGAAAGCAGAGAGGCTAAAAAAGAGCCTGATCCGAGAGCTTCTTCGCCCTCCCTTTCCATTGATCCGGGAGCCAAAAACTCACTTCCCGGCGGTTGTACCGTCATCTCGGGAGAAGGGATGGCAAGGGTCTGCTTTGTTGGAGATAACACATTGCTGGGCGGAATCGTAGAAGAGATAGGCATGGACACAAGGGAAAGTCCGCTCAGAATAAGGCTCACAGGGCTTGCGAAGGTCATCAGCCGTCTCGGATATATTGCCGCCATTCTCGTTTCTCTCGCCTATCTTGCAAATTGCTTTTTTCTTGACAGCGGAATGAACCGGAGCATCATTATGATGAAGCTCTTTGATATGCACTACCTCTTTGAAAAGCTTCTCCATGCTCTCACACTGGGTCTGACAGTTGTTGTTGTTGCTGTTCCCGAAGGCTTGCCTCTTATGATAAGCGTGGTGCTTTCGGCAAACATCAAAAAAATGATAAAAAACAATGTTCTCGTGCGAAAGCCCGTTGGCATCGAGGCTGCGGGAAGCATGAATATTCTTTTCTGTGATAAGACGGGAACTATAACACGAGGAATCCCTCTTGTTGGTGAATACATTTGCGGAGACGGAAGGCATTTCCCTTCTCTTTCGGATATGAAAAAGGGGGGAGAAATTCAGCGTGCCTTATGGATCTCTGCCTTTTATAACACCTCATCCTCACTTACCGTCGGAAATGACAAAAAGGACAGCGCACTCGGCGGAAACATGACAGACAAAGCTCTTCTTATTGATGCGGCAAAAATTAAAAACGATTTTCCAAATGAGGATATAAAAATCATAGAAAAGACACCATTTGACAGCGACAAAAAATATTCCTCTTTACGGACAAATGATAAGAAAAACAGCTTTCTTATAAAGGGAGCGCCCGAAAAGCTCATCTGCGATGTTGAAAATTATCTTCTCGATGACGGAAGCGAAAGACCGCTTGACAAGCCGAATTTTTTGCGCACTATAAATGAAAAAACAAAAGAGGGCGCAAGAGTGCTTCTCATTTGCAGAGGAAACGAAAGAAAGCTCACATTGATCGCTGCCGTCTGCCTTTCCGACAAAATGAGAAAGGAAAGCCCATCCTCTGTAAAAAAGCTGCATGAAGCGGGAATCCATGTTGTTATGGTGACGGGAGATAACATTGAGACGGCAAGAAGCATCGCTGCCGAATGCGGAATTATTGGCGGCAGCGTTGATCTATGCCTGACAAGCTCGGATCTTGCGGAAATGGGAGATGAAAGGCTTTCATCTCTTTTGCCGAGAATAGGCGTTATTGCAAGGGCGCTTCCCTCGGACAAAAGCAGGCTTGTGAGAGTGGCACAGGAAAGAGAGATGGTTGTGGGAATGACAGGAGACGGCATCAACGATGCCCCCGCTCTCCGCCGTGCCGATGTTGGCTTCTCAATGGGAAGCGGAACACAGGTGGCAAAGGATGCAGGCGACATAATCATTCTCGATAACGACCTTTCCTCAATTGCAAAAGCGGTACTTTACGGCAGAGGAATATTCAAAAACATAAGAAAATTCATAACTCTACAGCTTACAATGAATCTTTCCGCCGTTGGCATATCCATGATCGGTCCATTTATCGGATTTGATGCGCCCGTGACGGTGGTGCAGATGCTGTGGATAAATATCATCATGGATACACTCGGTGGCATCGCCTTTGCAGGAGAGCACGCACGGGATGAATTTATGCGTGAAGCACCCAAGCGCAGGGATGAACCGATACTAAACAAATATATGATATGGCATATTCTGACGATGGGAATTTTCACTATTCTGCTTTGTCTTTCCTTCCTCAAAGCACCCGAGATCAGCAGGCTTTTCAGATCCGGAGAGGGCAATATTTATCTTCTGACGGGATTCTTTGTTCTCTTTATTTTCGCCTCGGTATTTAACTGCTTTTCGGCAAGAGTTGATACGATCTCCCTTTTTTCTGGGCTTGGAAAAAACAAGGTATTTATTGCAATTATGATCCTTATTGCCTTTATTCAGATCCTCTTTGTTTATCTCGGAGGCACGGTGCTCCGTACCGCACCGCTTCTTCCCATGGAGCTTGCATATTCGATTGCACCCGCACTTTTGATTTTCCCCGCTGATTTTGCGGAAAAGCTCATTTTAAGAGGATTATTTTCAAAAAAATCGGGTTATTGAGATAAATTTGTTGACAAATCAACATTTGCGTGATATAATATTATCCGAAAAGTAAAAAACGGAGAGTAAAATATTGATGCAAGGAAGATTTGAAAACTTTACAGTTCTTATGATGAAGATCAACAGATCCATAAGAAAGCTGAAGACCGACGAAATGAAAAAATGGGGACTTAAAACCCACCATGTTTCCTGCCTTTATTATCTTTATAAATCAAATGGACTTACTGCAACAGAGCTTGGTGATCTTTGCATTGAGGATAAGGCTTCTCTTTCAAGAGCCATCGACACCCTTGAGGACGAGGGATATCTCGTTTGCAATTCAAGCACCATAAAAAGATATCGCAGCCCTCTTGAGCTTACAGAAAAGGGCAGAGAGGTCGGAAAGAGCATTTCCGACAGGATTGATTCTGTTCTCATGGCAACCTCTGACGGTGTAAGCGATAATGACCGCAAGACCATGTATTCCGCTCTCGAAAAAATCAGTGCAAGTCTTGAAGCACTTTGCGAGGACGCTGATGAATGAATAAGATAGGGGCTGTCTCAAATGCTTTTTTCGCATTTGAGACAGCCCCTTTTTGCCTATTAAATTAACAAGACTTCTCTAACAATAATTTGTTGAACTATTAGCTTTTTTGTGAGGTGATGCGAGAAGTAATAAGGGTTCATGAACGATAATTGTTAGTTTTTTTTAGTTAGTTATTACATAGCACTTCATCACATCGACTTCGGGAAACGCAAAGTAATCGTCGTACCCTCACTGGGCGTGCTTTGCATCTCGATCTTTGCACCGTGAATCCTTGCGGAATGCTTCACAATGGAAAGTCCAAGACCCGTTCCGCCAACCTCCTTCGAGTGGCTCTTATCAACACGGTAAAATCTCTCAAAAACTCTTGCCTGATGCTCGCCCGGAATGCCGATCCCCGTGTCCGAAACCGAAAGGACAACCGAACCGTCCTCATCACGCACCTTCACATCAACTTTGCCATTCTCTTTGTTATATTTTATCGCATTATCGCAAAGATTGAGGATTATTCCCCCAAGCAAATGAGGTATTCCGTTCATCATCGAGCTTTCACCATGAACAGTAATGGTAACAGACGCCCGCTCCGCTTCGCTTTCAAGAGTTCTTACGGCACTTTTGGCAATTTCAAAAAGGTCAACTTCAATTCTTTTAAGATCTGCCGAGCCTTCATCCAGCTTTGAGAGATTCATTATGTCCTCAATGAGACGAACCATTCGCCCGGCTTCTGAATATATCTGCCCCGTGAACTCGCCCATATCCTCAGGCTTTACCATCCCGCTCTGAAGCAGCTCCGCACAGCCGAGAATTGAATGCAGAGGAGTTTTCAGCTCATGGGAAACATTAGCCGTAAATTCACGGCGTATCTTTTCCGACCTTTCACGCTCTGTTGCGTCAAATATCAGCATAACATAGCCGTCGGTGTCCCCGCCGCGCCCCACAGAGCTTACCTTTATCTGATATTCAAGGCTGTTGAATTCTATGAGCTTTTCAACATGCTCACCGCTTTTGGCTCTTTCAAAAAGCTCTTCTGCCCCAAATGGTGCAGCTATGCTTCGAATATCACTTCCAACACAGTTTGTACCCGTTTGAAGAAGCTGCATAGCACGCCTGTTAAGGCTCACGATAAAGAGATCCTTGTCGATGAAAACAAGTCCCTCGCTCATTCTATCCGATGCCACCGTAAGACGGCTTCGTGTAAGCTCAAGCTCTTCTCTGTCTGTTACTTGGTTTTTCATTTCAGCCTCCGTATAGGATTAAGTTGTTTCTTAGAGGATCTTTTCCATTCTGTAACCAACTCCGCGAACGGTCTCTATGTAATCCGAGCAGACTCCCAGCTTTTCTCGCAGTGTTCCGATATGAACATCCACCGTTCTGGTTTCACCCATAAAATCCACGCCCCAAACGGAAGAAAGAAGCTGCTCACGAGTGAAGACCCTGCCAACATTCTGCATAAAAAGGCAAAGCAGCTCAAACTCCTTGAAGGTAAGCTGTATTCTTTCGCCTGCCGCACTCACTGTATGCTGATCAAGGTCAAGCTCAAGCTCTCCCGTTCTGAGCAAACGCTTATTTTCGGGTGATTTGCGCCCTGCCCGTCGAAGCACCGCCTTAACTCTTGACACCATCTCCATCATTCCGAAGGGTTTTGCAAGATAATCGTCTGCGCCCATGTCAAGTCCTATGACCTTATCATATTCCGTTCCCTTTGCTGTTGCCATAATGATGGGAATATCAGCTGTTGCCGTTTGGGAACGAAGTCGCCTCAAAATGCTTATCCCATCCTCTCCCGGAAGCATTATATCAAGCATTATAAGCTCAGGAGTTTTTTCCGCAAGCGCATCAAAAAGTGCCGCACCGTCGGAAAAGCCCACCGCCTCAAAGCCCGAAACTCCGAGAGTATAAAGCATCATATTTCTGATGCCGTTGTCATCTTCAACACAAAAAATCATTTTTACACCTTATCTCCTTATCTCCATGATGTTTTTTGATTTTTTATTTATTCTGTCAGCATTGCTATGCCGCTGTAAAGTGCCTCCTCCGAGAGCGCACCCGCTCCGTATCCAACAAGATTTCCCTCTGCATCAATGAGAAATGTCATTGGAATTGACGATGTGCCGTAAAGTATCGCCCCCATCGAGGTCGTATCATAATAAACAGGAAATGTATATCCTGCTCCTTTAATGAACTCTTTTGCAATTTCGACGGTTTCCCGTGAGCCGTCTGTGGAATTGAGCATCACGAAATTGATCTCATCTCCAAATTCTTTATATGCCTTTTCAAATGCAGGCATTTCGCTCTTGCAAGGAGGACACCAGCTTGCCCAGAAATTGAGCACAGTCGGTTTGCCCCTGAAGGATGAAAGCTTGATTTTGTTTCCCTCTCCGTCAAGCATCTCAAAATCGGGAGCCAATGTGTTTTCTTCCTTTGGCTCTGTGTCAGCACCCTCGGGAAGCGGATTTTTTACGGTTTCCCCCGATATGACGGAATCCGTAGCTTCCTCGGTTTCCTTATCTATAGCATTCGTAACAAATGAATTTGGCTTATAATCCTTACCAAGCCCCGAATACAGAAATGAAGCAAGAGCAATAAGTAGGGCAAGTGATATAAGTGCCAGAATCAGCTTTAATTTATTGTTTTTCATAGCATCTCCTATGACAGCGCCGATAGAAATCTTCCCATAAGTCCCGTCATCATCAGAATGCCGATGAGAATGAGAAGGATTCCGCAGGCTGTATTTATTATCTTATAATTTTTCTTTATGAATGTGAAGGCATCCTTGAGGCTGTCAATAAGAATGGCGCTGATAACAAAAGGGATCCCAAGACCGAGAGAATATGCAAGAAGCATAAGTATTCCTTGGAGAGCTTCGCCTTCGCTTGATGCCAGCATAAGGGCAGAGCCAAGAAATGCGCCAACGCACGGAGTCCAGCCGATGGAAAAGACTATTCCAAGAAGAAGCGAGCTGAAAAAGCCTTTCTTTTCCGCAAAGCTGTTCTGCCTTGCCCCCTTCATAAGCCTTCCAAGACCTCCGCCAAGCAGTCCCAGATATCCGAGACCGAATATAACAACCACACTTCCTGTCAAAATGTTAAGAATCGTTCTGTATTTCACAAGAAACGAGCCAAGAACACCCGCAAGTGCTCCCATTGAAACAAAAACTGCCGTAAATCCGAGAGTAAATCCCAAAGCACCGATGAGCGTGTTCTTTTTTGTACCGCTTCCACCCGCAAAATAGGAGATATAAACGGGAAGCATGGGAAGAAGGCACGGGGAAATGAATGTTATCATTCCCTCAAGAAAAACAATGAAATATTCCATATTAAACCTCTAAAAGCTTCAGTATTTCTTCTTTTCCGCAAAGACCGATCTTCTTTGCCATAGGCTTGCCGTCTTTCATTACGACAAGTGTTGGAATGCTCATTATTCCGAAATTTGCCGCGATCTGCGATTCGTTATCAACATCCACCTTTCCAATGGTGACAGACGGATTTTCCTTTGCTATTTCCTCAAGAACGGGTGCTATCATGCGGCAAGGACCGCACCATGTTGCCCAGAAATCAAGCAGGATAACATCCTCTCTTTGAAGCACCTCGCTGTTGAAATTTTCGCTTGTAATATTGATGATCGACATATTATTTCTCCTTTTCCTTATAGTAAAGCAAACAGTGGCAATACCCCTCAAAATCGGGATCTGCCATCTGCTCGCGAAATTCACGGCAAATACATTTCGTATCCTCACTTTTCTCCATTCGGCAAGGGCAATATCCTCCCTTGGCTTTAAGTCCCTCTTTAATTACGGCAACAAGCTCCGCATCTGAATTGAGTCTTATCATTATTATTCACCGCCAGTTATAATATATTCACAGCTAATAGTACATAGCGGCTTCTTCAGCCTTATCTGTTGATATATTATAGCATAAGAGACAAAAAATGTCAATGTGATAAGGTCACATACAAAAAACATTATAAACAGTAATTTAACGGTGAGGGAGTTTCGCCTCTGCGGAGGCGACCGACGCCGCCGTCGGCTCGCGCGACCTTTTAAAAAAGGTCGATCAAAACTTTGAAAAAAGGAATTTTTATTTTTGTTTATCTGTGTTTCTACATGGGATTTATGAGAATTCTATGTAGAAAACTTGTCATCAATCTCCTCATAAGTCATCCTGAACGAAGTGAAGGATCTGGAAACGCTAAAGGATGATTTCATCACTATCAGACTGTTCGACAAATTACTGTTTACAGTATACTTTCAACAAAAATTAACGGGTTGAATCATGCTTTTTTAACAAAGCAAGTATTCAACCCGTTTTCAAATCAATCAAAAATCAGCTCAATTATTGCACCGAGTGCAACAAGAGCAAGAACAATATAGACAAGAGTAAGCTCAAGGTTGATCTTAAAGCTGAGCTTCGGCTTTCCGGATTCTGCATCGCACCCTTTTCTCGGAAGCAATGTCATTTCTCCCTTGGTGTCAATATGAAGCACCGGCTTTTTTGCCTCTTTCCATATAAATCCCGCTTTTCTTATAATTTTAACCAAAAGATCCTTTTTCATTTGAAGGCTCTCCTCTCACAAATCAATTTTCGGTAAGAACGCCCTCGGCAAGAGTGACGCTTCCGTCGCAATTAATCGCCTTGCCGCCTGCATTCGTCACAAGACTTCCACCGTTAACTTCAACCGAGGTATACGCCTGAACCGCATCATCGTCCGCAGTGATCGTGATCACACCGCCGTTAATTCTCACAAATCCCTTTGCGGGATCTGTTTCGTTATCCGACTTTATGCCGTCATCTGCGCCCTCAATTGTTATAGCTCCGCCAAGAATACTGACACTGTCATTGCCCTTTATACCATTATTTACGGCTCTTACATTGATTATACCCGATTCGATATCAATATCATTTTTTGAACCGATTCCGTTGTTATAATTTCCGATAACGGTAAGGCTTCCCTCGCCCTCAAAGTCTATATCCTCGGAGCTGTAGATGCAGGCATTGGGTTTATCCTCGCCATTCTCGAATTTATAATTTACAGCATCGGTCAAAAAATTCTCGCATCCGAGAGGAAGTATGATATCCGCCTTATCACAGCTCTTTATATAGAGCGGTGCGCTTTGACTGTTTGTGATGCTGACACCCGCAAGCACAAGATCCACCTTATCTGTCTTTGGAGCATCAACAATGATCGCCCCATCTTCAAGCGTACCCGAAAAAACATATCTTCCCGCCGCTTTGATATTCACCGTTGTGCCACTTATCTCGACCGCATCATGTGGCTTATCTACAGAAACAGAGTCACCCTCAAAGATGATCTTTATTTCGCCCTCGGGCACTGCGATATCATTCTTTTCTGTATCCGACATTTGATCTGTCTCATTTTGTGTTTCTGCGGGAATTTTTTCGCTCTCTCCGCAGGAAGAAAAAACAAAAGCTGTCATAACAAGACAAAGCAGAAATGCTATTATCCTTTTTTTCATCGTCTTTTCTCCTTAAAATTTGATATTCAGTTTTTCGCTGACCTTTTCCTTTATCATCTCTGATATTTCAGTAATACCGAGGGGTAAGTCCCCCTCAAAGCAACGCATTCGCTCCCATCCCAGCTTTTCGGAGGAATATATCGCCGCCTTATAGCTGTTTATCAGGTGCATCGGGTCAAGCTCGTGGATGTCCTTTACCTGCCCTGTTTCAGCAGAGCGGTGGCTGACAAGAGCCATCGATATCTCGGGTGTCATTTCAAGATATAGTACAAGATCCGGCGAAGGAACACCGAGCTTATCATATTCATAATCCCAAAGCCATGAAAGGAAGGAATCCCAATCCTCTCTCGGCATTTTTGAGAGCTGATGAACAGCATTTGCGGTTGTGAAGCGATTGGCAATGACAATGGTTTCGGGATCGTCAATATCCTTTTTCCAGTCGGTGCGGTAGCTCACATATCTGTCTGCGGCAAAAAATGAGGATGCCGCATAGGCATTTGTGTCCTCGGGATGCTCGCCCAGCTTTCCGCCGAGATACATACGAACAAGAGTGCTGCTCTCGTCCTCATACATCGGAAAGGACAAAAGCCTGACCTTATATCCCGCCCCCTCAAGCTTTTTCTTAAGAAGCTCGGATTGCGTTCCCTTTCCCGAACCGTCAAGACCGTCTATAACAATAAATTTCCCCATTACTATCACCCTTTTGTTATATTATTATAGTTCTCTTTAATCTTTTTTAGTTACTTTGCGATCTACACCCCTCAGTCACGGCAAATCATCTCATCATTCTACGGAAAATATTGTGCCGTGACAGCTCCCCCAAGAACGCGGGAGCCTTGGCAAGTGCAAGTTGTTACTGAATTTTTCTATTTCTAATTATACAGAAATTTCATGTTTATAAAGTGGCAATCAGCTGCATGCCTCCACTGATTTTGCAAAGCAAAATTAGGGGAGGTGGATTTTGCCAAAGGCAAAAGACGGAAGGGTCTTCAGTTATTCTCCGCTAACTTCCTTTTCACTTCATTGTCAATGAAATTGCAAACAGAAAAGAATTCATTCATCACTAAATCATTCTTGAACCTTATAACCGTTAGATTGAACTGCTTTAAATACTCTGTCCTCTTTTCATCATGCTTCTTGCCTTGATCCGTATAATGCTGTGAACCATCGATTTCAATTACCAGCTTAGCTTTGGCACAATAAAAATCAACTATATATTTTCCTAAAACCTTCTGTCTCGTAAACTTGACGGGATATTTATTAAGAAAATCATACCACAGATGCTTTTCTTCACGAGTCATATTTTTTCGAAGCATTTTTGCGGTAGGAACAATGCTATCATTGTGTTTGCATTCCATATCAGTTACTGAATATCGTTATTTACAACCATTTCCATATACTGCTGCTTGGTTATGAGCACCTCACGGGGCTTTTGTCCCTCGGGTGCGCTGACATATCCCAGCTGTTCCATCTTGTCGATGAGCTTTGCGGCTCTTCCGTAGCCAAGGGAAAGTCTGCGCTGTATAAGAGATGTTGATATCTTGCCGCACTCGATGGCAAGCTCGATGGCAGGACGGAGCATAGGATCCGATCCATCGTCGGCACCCATCTCGCCACCGCCTCCTCCGCCTTTCTTCGGCGAATCAAGCCTTGCAGCTGCTTCTTCGATTCCGTCAACGATGTTGCTATCGTATTCTGCCTTTCCTGTGTTGGTTCTGATATAATCGCAAACAGCTTCAACCTCGCTGTCGCTGACAAATGCGCCCTGAACACGAAGGGGCTTTGCCGCACCGACGGGAGCATAAAGCATATCGCCTCGTCCCATGAGCTTCTCTGCACCTGCAATGTCGATGATGGTTCTTGAATCCACCTGCGACGCCACGGTACAAGCAATTCTCGAAGGAACATTTGCCTTGATAAGACCTGTGATAACATCAACAGAGGGTCTTTGAGTACCGATGATGATATGCATTCCCGCAGCTCTTGCCTTCTGTGCAAGACGGCAGATGGAATTTTCAACATCATCAGGGGTCGTCATCATAAGATCCGCCAACTCGTCGATGATAATGACGATCTGAGGCAGATGCTCTCTATCGGGATCGTTCTTTATTGCCTCGTTATAAGCCTTTATGTCTCTGACACCCACCTCCTCAATGAGCTGGAAGCGTCTTTCCATCTCCTCAACCATCTTGATAAGCGCACCTGCCGCCTTTTTCGGCTCTGTGACGATAGGGGCAATAAGATGTGGGATATCTTTATATATTTTAAATTCAACTGTTTTAGGGTCGATAAGCAAAAGCTTAACATCGCTCGGCTGTGCCTTATAAAGAAGGCTTATGATAAGGCAGTTGATACAGACCGACTTACCCATTCCTGTTGCACCCGCAATAAGCAGATGCGGCATCTTTGAAATATCAAAAATAATGGGATTTCCCGCAACATCCGCACCAAGACAAGCGGTGACCTTACTCTTGCTCTCGGAGAATTTGGGACTTTCGAGAATTGTACGCAGATATACCGTACTGGGGCTCTTATTCGGAACCTCGATACCAACGGCGCTCTTTCCGGGAATCGGCGCTTCGATACGCACACCGCCCGCCGCCGCAAGATTAAGAGCTATATCGTCCACAAGATTTGAAATACTGCGAACTCTCGTGCCGGCCTCGGGCTGAAGCTCGTATCTTGTGACTGTAGGGCCTCTTGAATAGCCAACTATCTTGGTCTTAACATTGAAGCTGAGCAGCGTTTCCTGGAGTCTCTCCGCAGTTGAACGAAGCTCTGCCGTGAAATTGTCCGGCTTTGAATTTTTGTCCTCTGCAAGAAGCGAGATCGGAGGATATATCTCCGCACGAAGCTGCTCGCCAAAGGCTGGCTTTTCGGGCTTAATATCGGTAACGGTTGCCTTTTTAACCGTTATAAAATCCTCATCCGAGCTTGCAAGCTTGGGCTTATCCTCCCAAGGAGCAACATCGTCTGTTTTTTCGTCTTTTTTATCCTCGTCACCGCCAAAAAGCGCATCAAGGCTGTCATCAAGCTCCTTTTCGTCAACGATGAGAGGCTTTTTTATAGGTTTTTCTTCAACTTCAAGATCCGTTCCGTTTATTATATCCTCAAAAGGCTTTTCTGCAGGAGTCGGATTATCCATAAATTCAAGTCCAAGATCCTCGGGAGTTGCATCTGTCACAACATCAGGCTCGATCTCAACATCAAAGGAGCGTTTGCGCTTGCGAGGAGCAGCTTGCGAAGCCTCCGATGCGATCTGATCAGGCGTTTTTTCGGTGAATTTAGGCTTGTTGATGAAAACGGGATCTCCGCCATTTGCGAGTGCCTCCGCCCTTTTCTCTGCCTTCACTCTTGCTCTGTACTTGAAATAAATGATAATATTATCGGGTGTCATTCCGAGAAGGAACATGACCGTTATAAGCAAAACCGCAATGATAACTATGAGAGAGCCCGCAAAGCGAAGTCCCCAAAAGGAAAGCTGACCGATAAATCCGCCAACAAGTCCGCCGCCCGCAAGAGCACAGCCGCCTCTCCAAAGCTTCACGGGGTTCCATGTCTGAAGATCGGAATTTCCCTGAAGCACGCAAACATGGATAAGTGCGGATGTGAGAAGTACACAGGCAACAGAAAAGAATATTTTATAGAAAGTTTGGGAAGAATCAACGCTCTTTCTCCAGACAATTGCAAGATAAACAAGCAGGATCGGGAGCAGAAAAGCGCCAAAACCGAAGAATCCAAGCAAGATATCGCTTATGAATTTTCCCACAACGCCCATCGCCTGAGGCTTATTCAATATATCAACAAGCAAAAAACAGATGGCAAGGAAAATCGCCACCACGGCAAAAATATAAGGCAAAATCTGATGAATAAGCAGCTTTGAATTTGCCACAGGCATCTTATTCTGATTATCCTTTGCATTTGCTTTGCTGTTTTTATTATCAACCTTTTTCTTCAAATTTGAAGCGGGCGATCTTTTTACATTCTTTTTAGTTTCATTTGACTTCATTTATGACGAGGTCCTTTCATTTTTTTGCTTCGGGTATAAAAAGCGCCCGAATGCGCAAAATAGTATAAATATCTATTTTATATTATAACACTTTTTACTAAAAATTACAAGAGAATTACGGAATTTTTATATTGTTATGAGGTAAGTATGGTAAAAGAGCATATCGGCACAACCGGAAAAATATTTATTCTTGCTCTCGGTGGATTTTTCGGAGGGCTTGCAAACGGACTTCTCGGTGCAGGAGGCGGAATTATTATGACCTTTGTTCTCGAAGCGGTTATGGATGAAGCAGAAATGGCAAAGCGTGATATCTTTGCAAATGTCATTGCCGCAACTCTTCCAATTTCACTTTTTTCAACAATAATTTACGGATTCCGCGGTGATCTCAGACTGGACAAATTCGGAAATTTTGTTATTCCCGCAATTGCCGGAGGCTTTTTCGGCGCATATCTTTTGTCAAAGATCAGTCCTCTTTGGCTGAAGCGCATTTTTGCTCTGCTTGTGATCTGGTCGGGAATTTATATGGTGATAAAATGAGTGATGCGATATTCGGTTTTGCTGCGGCTGTCCTCTCGGGGCTTGGGGTTGGAAGCGGTGGACTTCTTGTTATATATCTTACCATTGCCGAAAACTATGAACAGATCACAGCGCAAGGGCTAAATCTTCTTTTTTTCCTTTTTTCCTCGGGAGCAGCGATGCTTTTCCATATAATGAAGCGAAATATCAATTATTCTGCGGTGCTTATGCTCGTCATTTTCGGACTTTTCGGGGCACTTATCGGCAATATGCTTCTGGGTTTGCTGGGCGGGAACACCGTCAGAAAAATTTTCGGAATAATGCTCATTTTTTCCGGTGTTTTAACCTTAAAAAGACAAAGGAAAAAATAAACAGTAATTTGTCGGTGAGGGAGTTTCGCCTCTGCGGAGGCGACCGACGCCGCCGTCGGCTCGCGCGACCTTTTAAAAAAGGTCGATCAAAACTTTGATAAAGGGATTTTTTATTGTTGTTTATCTGTGTTTATACGGAGAATTATTGTGGGTTTTATGTAGAAGAACAAACATCAACCCCATACTCGTCATCCTGAACGAAGTGAAGGATCTATGAACGCTAAAGGATGATTTCACCACTATTTGACTGTTCGACAAATTACTGTTTATATATTAACATATATGCATAGTCTATTTATTTATCGGCATGAAATTTCGAATATACCAACAAAAAAATCCCGACTCGTTTCCGAGTCGGGATGAAATATTCATATCAAGAATTATTCTCCAACATGGTTAAATGTAGGATACTCCTCATATGTCTTATTGATATTAGCTGTGATCTGCTCCTTATATGTTTCGATTGTAGAAGCGATAGCCATTTCGTTCTTCTTAGCAAGCTCAGCAAGCTTAGAACCAAGGTCAGATGCCCAACCGAAAGGAACTGCAACCTCACATCCGCGAGTACCACGAACGAGAGCAAGAACGTCGATAGACTCCTGCTTACCGAGAGCCTTCAGAGATACATGGATATCATAGTATCTGGGCATAAGCTCTGCATAGGACTCATATGTAAGATAGTCAACGATTGTACCTGTTCTCTCAAGGTTTGTATTTGTGTTAGGAATACAGAATGAGAGACAGCTGGAGAAGATATTGGAGTTATAGGCCTCCTGTGCTGCATCGAACTTAGGCTGAGGAAGCAGACCGAAGTTACCTTCCCACTCACGAAGCATTGTTGCACCCTTAAGCTCTGCATGGAGGAACAGGGCACGGTTTGCCATGAAGATACCGTAGTATCCATCGGGATCAAGGTCTGTTGCTGTACCGAGAACGTACATACCGTCATCGGGACCGTAGAAATTGATAAGAGTTTCCCAAACCTGAGAGAACTTTGTATCTGTATCAGCCGTGAACTGGTATCTGCCGTTGTCATCACGCTTTGTATACTCAGCGCCCATACCGTATGCCATGTACTGAGAGTTACCAAAGTTAACCATACCGTATGTTGCATTACCGTTTACATCGAATACGAAGGAAGCATCGCCGTTGAGGTTAGCCGCAACTGCGCAGTACTTCTTAAGCTCGTCGATTGTCCAGTTGCCGTCAAGTGCGAGCTGGAAGGGAGCATCAAGACCGAGCTCTGTCATCATATCCTCATTGAAGTACATACACCAAATGCCCTCGAACGCCATGAGGTTAAGGTCACTTGTTGCATAGAAAAGTCTGTCTTCAATGATATTTCTTGTGATAAGGGGCTGGTCCCACCAGATATTCTCTATGTGGAGCTCCTCGATCTCAAGAAGGTCATAGAAAAGGTTCTCGGAAATAAGGGGAGTGAGAGATGCTGCAGGGATATACATTGCATCATAAACATCCTCATCTGCGAGAATAAGTGTCTTTGCATAAGAAGCAAGGTCAGCATAGGGCTGTGTTTCCTCGCTGATAGTGATGTCGAACTTCTCCTCTGCCAAGAGGTTTCTCTCAAAGCAGGTATCATCGAGAACGTCACCTGTCATATCAGGGTCGAGGTAAATATACATATAGTAGATTGCGGCGGAATTGAGGAATGTGAAGTCATATCCGTCGTAGGTTACGTCCTCTGCAACGCCGGGAATATATGATTCGGCTGTAAGACGGGGATCGTATGTAGCGATGTACTTACTCTCCTCGATTTCGCGAGAACTGAGTGTGTCTTCTTCTTCGTATTCGTCACCGTTTGCGGGCTTATCGCCGCAAGAAGCAAGTGCGAAAACAGAAAGAAGCATAACGAGTGCGAGCAAAATTGTTAAAGCTCTTTTCATGGTTTTTCTCCTTTGTAGGTATTTTGGTTTACCCATTATACCATGCAATTGTGAATTTTTTGTGACTTTTGGAGAATTTTTTCATTTTTCATCATTTTGTACAGTTATGTCTCGCTCTTTTGTGCATTTGGTACAATCACTTTACCTATTTTTCCCATTATATATTTTTCACATTCTGTCCTATTTGATAAACAGTAATTTGTCGGTGAGGGAGTTTCGCCTCTGCGGAGGCGACCGACGCCGCCGTCGGCTCGCGCGACCTTTTAAAAAAGGTCGATCAAAACTTTGAAAAAGGGAATTTTTATTGTTGTTTATCTGTGTTTCT
>JAFXAN010000005.1 GCA_017517035.1 Clostridia bacterium | reverse complement strand
TAAAAAAGGTCGATCAAAACTTCGAAAAAGGTAATTTTTATTGCTGTTTATCTGTGTTTCTACATGGAATTTATGAGAATTCTATGTAGAAAACTTGTCATCAATCTCCTCATAAGTCATCCTGAACGAAGTGAAGGATCTATGAACGCTAAAGGATGATAATCTCACAGCAGTCACCCTGAGCGGAACGCAGTGGAGTCGAACCCATAGGGCAATGCGACAGCATTGGGGTATAATTTCACCGTTCCCGCCTCACCGATAAATTACTGTTTAATCAAACAGGTCAAGGCATTTTTTGCCTTGACCTGTTTCTGTCAATAGAGTTTATATTTGAGTCTTAAATTATCAGCGATCATAGCAATGAATTCGCTGTTTGTGGGCTTGCCTCGGTTGTTCTGAATGGTATAGCCGAAATAGGAATTGAGTGTGTCAACATCACCTCTGTCCCAAGCGACTTCAATTGCGTGTCTGATGGCTCTTTCAACTCGGCTTGTTGTGGTCGAATACTTCTTTGCAACAGAAGGGTAGAGCACCTTTGTGACGGAATTGATAATATCGCTGTCATCAATGGTCAGCAGAATTGCGGTGCGCAGATATTGATATCCTTTAATATGTGCGGGAACGCCTATCTGGTGGATGATCTGCGTAACCTGCGTTTCAATATCGGCATCATCTTTCCTGTTTCCTCGCTCGGTGCTTGATTTGTCATTGGCTCTGTTTTGCGCTATTCTGTCAACATGCATTGTGAGACTTTCGATATCAAAGGGCTTGGGAATGCACATCTCTGCACCCGCATTTGTGGCTTCAACGAAGATATTGGGGCTTGATACCATGGAAAGTACGATAAAGGATGGAACTTTATCCTTTCCGAAATCAAGGAGACGGCTGTTTCTGAGAACGCCGATTCCGTCGATCTTTGAAAGCCATATATCGCATATGACGATATCGGGGTGATTCCTTCCGATTCTCACAAGAGCGTCCTCCCCGTTTGCCGCTTCTTCAATGCTTCGATAGCCTGCTCTCATAAGTCCTTCTCTGAGATTGCTCCTCATCTGTGCGTTTTCGTCTGCGATGAGAATTTTTGTATTCTTTGTGCCGGTACTGCTGAATTCCATATTTTTTCCTCCAAATATTATCATTATTTTCAACACATATATATTACCATATTTTGGAAAATATTTCAAGATATTTCCATAAATTTCCAGACTCAAAATTTAACAAAAATAATTGGTAAAATCTGTAAGATTTTACCAATTATTACAAGCGATAATATTGAATTTTAAAATTGAAGGTCGAATAATGGTGAAAGGTGACAAATCAGTGCTTATCGTGCTGACAGGGAGAAGTGAAGAAATTTGTCAGATCGACAAAGAATCTTCCGTCCTCTCTTTTGCAGAACCCTATTCTGCGAACAAGCATCTCATTTGTCTCATCGACGGGGGCATCGTAAAATGCCTTATGTACTCCCGTAAGGTCGATGAAGTTAAGAGTGGCTCTTCCAAGGACAAAAAGCACTTCACTATTGTCGCAGCCTTCAGAGAGTGCAAGATCTCTTATGCTTCCTCCCTCATTATTCATTGTAAATTGGCATATACCCGCAAGCTTTTCATCAAGTGTTGCGGAATAAGCAAGAAGCTCCTCCTTATAGGTCACTCCGCATCTTGCGCAGATCGCTTCCTGTTCTGTTTTTGACTGTATCGGTAAAACCTTAAGCATTTTAATTCTCCCTTATATGTGATTTTTCATTTTTGAGATATGCAACCTCTTCCTCTGTCAGATATCTCCATTTTCCTCTGCCGAGCCTTCCAAGCTCAAGCTCTCCGATGGCGATCCTTGTAAGCCACATAACTCCAAGCTCCGCTGCCTCGCACATTTTTCTTATCTGGCGGTTTCTTCCCTCATAAAGCTTCATTAATAAGATTGCGCTTTCTTCATCCGAGGTGAGAATTTCAACCTCCGCCGGCTGAATTTTATATCCGTCGATCACAAGCGCACTCCCGAGTGTTGCCATTTGCTCCTTGCTTGGTGCAGGCTTTACCTTAACACGGTAGATTTTCGGTATCTCGTGCCTTGGGTGTGTCAAACGGTTTGTAAGATCACCGTCATTTGTCATAAGAAGTAGACCGTCAGAGTCCATATCAAGTCTGCCCACGGGATAAAGCCGAAGCTTTATATCGGAGGTCAGCTCTGTTACGCATTTTCTTCCCCTGTCGTCGCTGACACTTGAAAGATAGCCTCGGGGCTTATTGAGCATAACATATGTATATGTGCTTTTTCTTTGCATTCTGAGAGGCTTTCCGCCGATCTCAACCTTATCCTTTTCGGGGTCTATCTTCTGACCAAGCTCGGCTGTCTTGCCATTGACCTTGACCTTTCCCGCAGCAATTTCAGCTTCTGCGGCACGCCTTGACATAACACCGCAGTCGCTTATGTATTTTTGAAGTCTTATTTCTTCCATTTGATTATCCTTAAAAAATATTTTTGAAAAAATCCGAAAGTCTTTTTAAAAAGCTTTTTTTCACCGTTTTTTGCGGAACGCTGTAAAGCGCAATGATATCGCTTTCACCCAGCAGTTTTCCGTCAAGATAACAGCTCACCTTTCCCACAATTTCTCCGTTTTCGATGGGGGCATAGAGAAAATGGGGCAAAGATATCTCGGTCTTGCAGTCATCCGTGCCTATTCCTGACGGTAAAATTGCTTCGATACTGCCTCTGCTCTGAAGAAGAATGGTTTGTTCTTTTCCACCAACGATGGGCAGAGAAACACAATATTCTCCCTCTCCGAGAAGCGTTAATTTTTGATATGAGGAAAAACCGTGATCAAGCATTCTTTTGTGATCGTTCCAATCGTCGGGAGCGTTAAGAGTTACAGCAACAAGCCGCATCCCATTTCTCTCAGCCGCGCTGACAAGACATCTTCCGCTGCGCTTGGTGAAGCCTGTTTTAACTCCGATGCAGCCATCATAGCTTCTTAAGAGCTTGTTATGATTGATAAGATATCTTGTTCCAACCTCGCACTGAATATTCCGCTTGTATGTTGATACGATCTTCAAAAAGCTTGGGTTGTGAAGGGCGTAGGCAGCAATTAAAGCAAGATCATGAGCGCTTGTATAATGATTTTCGCTGTCAAGCCCATGAGGGTTATCAAAATGAGTATTTTTCAGCCCCAGCTCATTAGCTTTTTTATTCATAAGGGCAGCGAAGCCCTCTATGCTTCCACCGATTTCAATGGCTATGGCTTCCGCAGCATCGTTTGCACTTGCAAGAAGAAGGCAATAGAGAAGATCCTCCATTGTCATAAGCTCGCCGTCTGTAAGATAGACAGAAGAGCCTTCAACTCCCACTGCGCGACGGTCGATGATAACGGTATCATGGAGATCGCTGCCCTCAAGGGCAACAAGCGCAGTCATTATTTTTGTTGTGCTTGCCATCGGGAGCATTTTATCGGCATTTTTTTCAAAATATACCTCACCGTTTTCGGCATTTATAAGTATGGCGCTCTCGGCAGAAAGGGAGATATTTCCATCTGCCATACATGGCAATACGAAGGGGGGGAAAAGACCGAAAAAAGCCAGAATCAAGCAAATAAAACGGCAATGCCATCGCCTGCAAAAGTTCATTTTACACCTCACATATTTTTTAGAATTATATGCGGGGTGAATATGGCATTATGCAGGCGGCAATGTGTATAAAATTATTCCTTATCCTTTTTTCCGAAAACAGATTTGAGCTTTTCGATGATCTCGGGCGAACGCTCAAGAAGATCGGCAACCTGATCAAGTGCCGATGAATTTGTCTGTCCAACATTCACCATATCAACATTTCCGTTTTTGTCAACCGTAAGGAAGCCCACGGGTGTGATGCTGAGACCTGTTCCGCCTCCGCCGCCGAAATTAGGCTGCTTTGCGGCACCGCCGGAATCCTTGCCGTTATAGTCAAGACCGCCCGAGGCAAATCCCATTGAAATTTTTGAGATGGGGATTATGGTAGTTCCGCTCTCGGTATTTATCGGGATACCGATGACGGTATTTGCATCTACCATTGAACGAAGATTTTCAAGAGATGTGGCGATAACATCTGAAATTTTTGTTTCTGCCATAGTTATATCCTTCCTTATATTATATACTTTATTTATTGCCCTTAAGCATATTTTTCAGATATCTGAATAGAGTTCCGAGAGCGATGGAAAAAACATGCCATATTCTAAGAGAAAAACCGAGATTTATATTTATAACGGTTTTTTCGGAAGTGAAATCCGCATAGACTCCAATCTCGTTTTTTCTGTTCTTTTTAACATTTGTGATGCTCCCTAGAAGGTCAAAGAGTGCCGCCGCAGCTTGGTTTATGATGCCGAACAGAATTGCGGTCTTTGCGGCATCGTCCGAGCCTACCGTGATCTTTATTTCGGTGACATCAATTCTAAGATGACCGAAAAATTTTCCGAGAAGATATTTGACGATATCAGCTATCATGGGAATTGCCTCCGAGAGGGGAGGTTTTTCCTTTAGCTTTTCTTCTTTTGACTTCTTCTTTTCTTTTTCAGGCTTTTGTTTCTTTGGTTTTTTCAGCTTTTTTTGCTGATTTTTATAAGAATAATCGGAAATCCTTATTTTTTTCTTTTTTTGCTTTTTTGGCAAAAGGGTAATGGGAATGCCGAGAATATGCAATTTCAGCTTTATATCCTCGCCTTTATAGTCGATGGTAACTCTGATTCTGATAAGGAGAATCAAAGTCAAAATGAGGAGAATCGAAAAAAGGATCAAAAACGCAGTCATCTTACCTCTCCTTTCCTCATTTACATATTATTTGACACCAATTATAGCTGAAATTCGCTTTTTGTAATTTTTATTCGTCGCTTTCGTTTTCCATGTTGCCTTCTTCATTTTCAGGCATTGGAATATCAAGCTCCTGCTGTTCGCCCTCGATAAGATGCTGCTCCAGAACTATCGGAAGCTCTCCCACATCGGGAAGGTCTGCAAGAGAATTTATGCCGAACACACGAAGAAAATTTTCGGTAGTTCCATAGAGCATAGGTCTGCCGGGGGCATCAAGTCTGCCAACAGCCTCAATAAGAGCCTTATCAAGCAGCGAGCCGACGGCATATGCGCTGTCAACTCCTCTTACCGTGTCGATAAATGCACGGGTAACAGGCTGGTTATAAGCAACGATTGCGAGAACCTCCATTGATGAGGCGGAAAGATTTCCTCCTCTGCGTATTCCGAGAGCCTCTCTTATGTAAGGGGCAAACTGCTCTTTTGTGCAGAACTGACAGCTATCCTCGAAAACGAGCATAGTGATCCCATGCTCACTTTTTGGTGAATTATATCTTTCGGACATGAGCCTGACGAGCTTTTTTATGTCCTTCACACCAACTCCCAGCACCTCCGAAAGCTTCTGATAGCTTATTGGATATCCTGCGGCATAGAGTATTGCTTCAATTGCGGCTTCAATATTGCCAAGCTCATTTGTGTTTTCGTTTTCCAAAGCTTTTTCTCCACTTTCTTAAGATTTTTGATCGCTCTGATCGCTCTCGTCCGAATAATCGGGGTTGAGATAAAGATGCGCCTCTGTGCCGTAAACCGAATCCTCTTCATTCTGCTCGCTCTCATCAATGAGGATCCTTCTGACCTTGATAAGCTCAAGCACGCCCATAAATGAGGCGATCAAATCCGCTCTTGAAACAGCACCCACAAGAAGCTCACGAAGCGATGCCGATCTCTTTTTTTCAAGAACATCGAGAATTTCGATGATCTTCAGCTCAACAGAAACGATAGGCTTCTGGATAAGGGGTGAAAAATGAACCTTTTCAACCTTTTCCATTGCTGTGTTCTGCATTATGATATGCTTCATTGCGGCAAAAAGACGGTCGATGCTCTGGTCGCTGACATCGGTTTTGTCAACCGAGATTTCGTCCGTGTCCTTTATCATTCTGCCGCTGTATGTTGCATAAAGAGGTGCCATGAGAACCGTTGCTTCCTTTGCCTGCTTATAGCGAAGAAGCGCATCGGCAAGTGCTGCACGGGGGTCTTCCTCCTCCTCATTTATTCTTGGCAGAAGCATTTTGCTTTTTATCAGCATCAGCTCACTTGCCATAACGATAAATTCGGCGGCAACCTCCATATCCATTTCCTGCGCTTCTCTGATATATTCCATATACTGATCGCAAATAAGCGCAATGGGAATATCCGAGATACTGACTTTGTTTTTATCTATAAGGCTGAGCAGAAGGTCAAGAGGACCTTCAAAGGCATCGAGCTTATATGTTAAAGCTTCCATATGTCAGCCTCCGAAAAATATCTTCACACCGAGATTCCAAAGCGGCTCGGTTATTGTGTTGAAGAGAAAATCCGCAACAAATGAAACGGGACTCAGTCCAACTCTTGAAAGCGCGAGAAATCCCACGAGAACTACTATCATTATGGTTCTTTCATATTTCATAACTCCGAAATACCACTTTTGCGGCAGAAAATAATAGAAAAATCTTGAGCCGTCAAAGGGCGGAATTGGTATGAGGTTGAATGCCATAAGGGCGAAGTTCATAAATGCGGATATATAAAAGAGTGTCCAGATAATATTTAAAACAAGAAGCGTATTTTCGCTGACGCTGACGGCGGATTTGATATACACCATTCCCATTGCCACATAAAGAATCGAGGAAATGATACCCAAGATGAGATTTGAGATAGGTCCTGCGATGGCTGTGAGTGCCATTCCTTTTCTGGGGTTGTCAAAGTATCTTGTGTTTATCGGAACCGGCTTTGCCCATCCGTATCCGAAGACCAGCATACAAACTGCACCTATTGGATCAAGATGCTTCAAGGGATTGAGGGTAAGTCTTCCAAAATTTTTTGCGGTAGAATCGCCCATTTTATAGGCGATAAATCCATGTGCCGCCTCGTGGAAGGAGAGGGAAAAAAGAATTACCGGAATGCTCAGTAAAAGACTGATGAGGGCATCCTTATCGCCCGAGAGAATATCAAATAACATTTTTGCCTCCGAAGAGTACTCCTTAGAGTAGAATTATTTCACTTCTGTGAATAGGGATATCTGTTGCCAAAGCTCCTGCTTTCCTTCGCCTGAGAGGGATGAGAAAGGAATTATGGGCGTTCCCTTTGGAACGCTCGGATCGGCAGCGATGGCTTCAAGACTCTTTTTCCTGTCGGTCTTGTTGGGCTTGTCGGATTTTGTTGTGACGATTATGAAGGGAAGCTGGCTCTGCACAAGAAAATCTATCATCATTCTGTCATCTGCTGTGATTCCGACTCTGATGTCGATAAGCTGAATAACAAGCGAAAGAAGATCGATATTGGGGTTGTTTGTAAAATAGCCGTCTGTCAGTGCCGACCACTGCTTTTTGTCCTCAAAGGTGCGCTTTGCATAGCCGTAGCCGGGAAGGTCAACGAGAAAAAGCTTGCCGTCAACATCGTAGAAATTAACGGTTATCGTCTTGCCGGGGGCAGAGCTGACTCTTGCGAGGCTTTTTCTTCCGAGAAGTGTGTTTATAAGTGAGCTTTTTCCCACATTTGAGCGACCGGAAAAGGTCACCTGAGGAATTGCATCACGGGGGAACTGCTTTGGCTGTCCCGCAGAGATGCGAAGCTTAACATTTTGTGTATTAAGAGGCATTGCTTACCCCTCCTTATATCATTTTCTGAGTGCACCGTCGAGAATATCCGAGATCTTCTTGCAGGGAACGAAATTCAGTGCTTCTCTTGCGGCGGGATCAATATCGGGAAGATCCTTCATATTGGCTTCGGGAATAAAGACAGTCTTCACGCCTGCGCTGTAAGCCGCCATAGTCTTTTCTTTAAGACCGCCGATGGCAAGGACATTTCCTCGGAGAGTGATCTCACCCGTCATCGCAACATCACGCTTAACTGGAATACCCGTAAGAGCGCTGACAAGGGCGGTTGTCATGGTAACTCCCGCAGAAGGGCCGTCCTTTGGAACTGCACCCTCTGGGCAATGGATATGTATGTCTTTTGTTTTGTAAAAATCCTTTTCGATGCTGTATTCGCTTGCGATAGAGCGGACATAGCTGACAGCGATCTGTGCCGACTCCTTCATAACATCGCCAAGTGAACCGGTAAGCTCGATCTTGCCGCTTCCGTCAAGGATAGATGCCTCGATCTTCAGCATATCGCCGCCAACCTCGGTATAGGCAAGTCCGTTTACCGTGCCGATCTCATCCTCTGATGAAATAGCATCGGGAAGGAGCTTTCTTGCGCCAAGAAATTCCGAGATGTTTTTGTCTGTTATCTTGATGCTTTCGATTCCATCATCACAAAGAATCTTTTTGGCGGCTTTGCGGCAGAGCGTTGCGATGGTTCTTTCAAGGTTTCGAACACCTGCTTCTCTTGTATAAAAGTCTATCATCTCATGAATAGCCTTTTCGTTTATAGAGAGCATCTTTTTTGTAAGACCGTGTCTTTTAAGCTGCTTGGGAATCAGGTGATTCTTTGCGATCTGTGTTTTTTCGGTCTTTGTGTATGTTTTAAGCTCGATGATCTCCATTCTGTCGATAAGGGGTCTCGGAACTGTATCGAGTGTGTTTGCGGTTGCGATGAAAACGCATTCCGAAAGGTCGAAGGGAAGCTCGATGAAGTGATCTCTGAATGTGCAGTTTTGCTCCGAATCAAGCACTTCAAGAAGAGCCGATGCGGGGTCTCCGTGTGCATCGGATGTGAGCTTGTCGATCTCGTCAAGGAGGATGAGGGGATTTTTCACCTTTGCCTGTGCCATTGCGTTCATGATTCTGCCGGGCATAGCACCGATATATGTTTTTCTGTGACCTCTGATATCAGCCTCGTCTCTGACGCCGCCCAGAGAAACACGGACATATTTACGGTTCATTGCACGGGCAATAGATGCTCCCACCGAGGTCTTGCCCACACCGGGAGGACCAACAAGGCATATTATCTGATTTTTAAGATCCGGATTCAACTGCTTGACTGCGAGAAATTCAAGTATCCTTTCCTTGACCTTCTCAAGTCCGTCATGGTCTGCATCGAGAATCTTTTCGGCAGCGCTGACGCTGACTCTGTCCTTGGTCTTCTTTGTCCAAGGAAGCTCAAGACAGGTGTCAAGATAGGTGTGAATAAGCCCTGCCTCGGCGGAACCGAAGGGTGTTTTTGCAAGTCGTGAATTTTCTTTGAGAAGCTTTGCTTCAACCTCCTCGGGGAGCTTTGCAGCCATTATGCGGTCATAGTATTCATCCGAATCCGACACATCTCCGCCCAGCTCTTCCTGAATGACCTTCATTTCCTCACGGAGATAGTACTCTCTCTGATTCTGATTGAGTCTTGCTCTCACGGAGCGGTGAATATCCTTTTCGCACTCGAGCAGGTCGATCTCCTTCTCCATGATCTTGAGAAGAGCCATGAGACGCTTCATTGGCTCAAATTTTGAGAGGATCTCCTGCTTATCCTCGTATTTCACAAGGACATTTGAAGCTATAAAATCGGCAAGAAGGCCCGGATTTGTGATCGTTTTCGCACGGAGCTTAAGCTCATCAGAGGGGGCAGGGAGAAATGATGTCAAAACCTCAAGGAGCTTATTTGCCTGCTCGATCATTGCCTCTGCGCGAAGTCCGCCGCTGTCTGTAAGGCTTATTTTTCTGCAAATCGACTCTGCAACATAATAATCTGCAAAGGGGCGTATTTCAGAAACCTCAGCACGGCAAAGTCCTTCGGCAATGAGACGAACATTACCTTCGGGAGTTTTTACAGACTGCTTGATCTTTGCAACTGTTCCAACGTCAAAAAGAGACTCCTCAAAGCTTTCGGTCTCTCCGATATTCTTTTTTGAGAGGAAGAGGACATAAGAATCGGTTCCGAGCGCAGCATTAGCGGCGGCAACAGCCTCATCCTCGGTACATTCAAAATTTATAGTTACTGCGGGGAAAGCAACGATTCCTCTGAGAGCAACTATCGGAAGGGTAAGATTTTCAACTTTTTCGATGATTGACATTTGTTCTTTTGGACAATCCCTTTTTGGGATCCTTTCTGAAAATAGATTATATATAATTATTTTTAAATTATACCACATGACAGGGAAAAAATCTACACTTTTTGAAATTTGTTTACAATTATATATAAAATGGCAGGAAAAAAGCACGGACCGAGACCGATCGAGCGCGTTGATATCATGAGATTGATATTCCGCTCGCATCGGGTGTCGCCGTGCAAGTGAGGATATTATAGCTCATTTTTTTCGATTTGTAAATTGACAAAATTGACGATTTTTTGCTGTCGATTTTCATGAAAAAATCGTTTTTTTGAGCTTTTTTGTGGCAAAAAATGCTCTGAAGCCTTGATTTTGGTCGAGTTTTGCCTTTTGTACATTTTCCCGATAAGGAATTGCGGCAAAAAAATTTGTTGAAATTTTATGTTTGGATACTTCACCTCAGCATACTGTACCAAGATTTTTAAAAAAATTCAAAAAAACTCTTGACAAGCGGTGCGGAGTATGTTATAATACTACGGAAATAAAGCAGAGCAACCCGCTCTCACCCTGCCGCACAGCGAGCAGGCGTTGATATCTTTCTCACTCAAGTTCTGTATTTGGGGAGATTTTGCGTGCGGGGGCTTCCTCGCATTTTTTCATTTTAAATTTATTTTTCGGAGGTGCATTTTTATCAGCACAAAAGAAACGCCAATCAATGAGGAAATCAAGGCGAAGGAGATTCGAGTAGTAGGTCCCGAAGGCGAGCAGCTCGGCATTATGTCAAGCGACAATGCTCTCAAAATGGCGTATGATCAGGGACTTGATCTTGTAATGATGGCGAGCCAGGCAGAGCCTCCCGTTTGCCGCATTATGGATTACGGAAAATACCGCTTCGATAAGGAAAAGAGAGAAAAGGAAAACCGTAAGAAGCAGCAGACCGTTGAGCTTAAGGAAGTCCAGCTCTCCTGCCGCATTGACAAGCATGATTTTGAAACAAAGGTAAACCATGCGCTGCGTTTTCTCGGTGCCGGTAATAAGGTTCGTTGCGTTGTGAAGTTCAGAGGACGCGAAATGAGCCATATGGAGATCGGTAAGGAGATCCTCGAAAGATTTGCCGAAAGCGTTGCAGAGGCAGGCACGGTAGATAAGAAGCCCTCAACAGAAGGACGTTTCATGAGTATGATAATCGTCCCTGCAAAAACGGCGAAATAAGCCGATAAAACAGTTCATTTACAGGCAAAGCGGCTCGGCAGTCCCATGCCCTGACCGCAACTGTATGATTTAAATTTACAATAATCAAAAGGAGAAAAGAAAATGGGAAAGATTAAGACACATAAGGCTTCGGCTAAAAGATTTTCCGTAACAGGCGGCGGAAAGGTAAAGCATTACCATGGCTCTCATCGCCATAACCTGGGTCACAAGACCGCAAAGAGAAAGAGATTCCTCCGTGGAAGCGGAATTCTCAGTCATGCAATGACAGCAAACTACAGAACACTTATTCAGAAATAATCAGCGGTATTAAAGATTTAGGAGGAATTAGAAAATGGCAAGAATTAAGGGCGCTATGATGACGCGCAAGAGAAGAAATAAAATTTTGAAGGCTGCAAAGGGCTATTGGGGTGCAAAGAGTACACACTTCAAGATGGCTAAGCAGCAGGTAATGAAGAGCGGCAACTATGCATTTGCAGGCCGTAAGATGAAGAAGAGAGATTTCAGAAGACTCTGGATCGCTCGTATCTCTGCTCAGGCAAAGGTTTGCGGAATGAACTATTCCACATTTATGCACGGTCTTAAGAAGGCAGGCATCGACCTTAACCGCAAGATGCTCTCCGAGATCGCAATCTCCGATAAGGAAGCATTTGCAGCACTTGCAGAAAAAGCTAAAGCTGCGCTTTAATGAACTAAAAACCCGGTAAACACCGGGTTTTTGTCATAAATATGTGTGCAAATAACTGCGGCGACACAGGAGTGCCTCCGCAGGATTTGCTTTTTATTTGCCCCCGGAAAAGGAGAAAAAATATGCCTTTAAGAATTAAAAATGCACCCGATATTATAAGCGCAAGGACAAATCCGCTTGTCGTGAAACTCGGTAAGCTGAATGAAAAAAAGCACAGAGAGGAAGAAGGATCATTCCGCCTTGACGGAATAAAGCTTCTTCTTGAAGCAATAGATTTCGGTGCGGAGATAGAATATATTCTTGTGCGTGATGATGCTTATGAGCGAATAATGGATTCTATCGAAAAACATATCGGAGAAAGAGATATTTGCCTTTCCGGAGTGCTTGTGCGCCTCGGCGTGAGTGCATTTGAAAAATTGTCGAGCGAAAAATCTCCCGAGGGCGTAATTACTATCGCAAAATATATTGACAAAATCCGTAAAATATGTAAAATAGAAAAAGACAGCGTTCTTTCCCCCGACGGAAAAACGCTTATGCTGGAATCGGTAAGAGATCCGGGAAATCTCGGAACTATGCTGAGAAGCGCAGCGGCATTCGGCTTTTCAAGCGTTATAATGACAGCCGATTGCGCCGATATATATAATCCCAAAACAGTCAGAGCCGCAATGGGGGCGATCTTCAAGCTTAATGTTGATATTGTCGAAAATTCGGTGAGTGCAGTTTTGGCCCTGAAAAATGGAGGCAGAAGGGTTCTTGCTGCCGCACTTGATGAAAGTGCCTTTAGGCTCGGTGAAATTGAGCTTAACAAAAATGATGTATTTCTCATAGGGAATGAGGGACACGGACTTTCAAGTGAAGCAGTTGCAGCCTCCGATAAAACAGTTTTTATACCCATGACGGAAGGGACAGAATCACTAAATGCAGCAATTGCAGCCTCTGTCTGTATGTGGGAAATGTCGAAGATCTGAGGAGGGAAAATGTCTGACACTATATATTGGATATGGCTTTCACTTTGTCTGACTCCCGGAAGCGGACAGCTCCATTATCTGCTTGACAGATATTCTTCCGCATATGATATATTCAGAGCCGAGGAGGAGGAGCTGGAGAGACTTGAGCTTAGCAAGAGACTTATAAATGCTCTTTGCAATAAGGATATGACCGAGGCTTATGCAATCAACGATTATTGTGCATCGCATAAAATCGGAATAATATCCTATGAACATGAATTTTATCCCGGTAAGCTGAAGCTTATTTCAAATCCGCCGGCGGTACTCTATTTCAGAGGTACATTTCCTCGTTTCAATGGTAGATTGGCACTTGGAATTGTCGGAACGAGAAAGATGAGCGAATACGGAAAGAAAATGGCGTATAAAATAGCATATGAGCTTGCAAGTGCAGAGGCAATTATCGTAAGCGGCATGGCACTGGGTAATGATGCGGTTGCAGCTTGCGGTGCTATCAGTGCAGGCGGTAAAACAGTTGCGGTGCTTGGCACGGGAGTTGATGTGGTTTATCCGCCGGAACACTCAAAGCTATATGAAAGGATCATTGAAAAAGGTTGCGTTATTTCGGAATATCCTCCGACAACGGCAGCAATTGCAAATCATTTTCCACAGAGAAACAGAATTATAAGCGGTATTTGCAGCGGAACACTTGTTATTGAAGGAGATCTCGACAGTGGGTCAATGATATCTGCTTCTTGCGCTATCGAGCAAGGAAGAGATGTTTTTGCAGTACCCGGAAATGTAAATGATAAAAATTCAGAAGGACCCAATAAGCTTCTTCGTGAAGGTGCGATCATTGCTTCGTGTGCCGATGATATTCTTCGTGAATATGAATTTTATTACGGCAAAAGTCTCAATTATCTGGCACTCAGTATGGCAAGAGGTCATTCGGATATAAACGAGGAAGCTCTTCGGAGCATGAATATTTGTACCGAGGGCTATGGTCTTGGCAAAAAAGGTCTAAAGAAAAAGATCGAGGACCCCGAGAATCTTCTTCCTCCGAGAAAAATACCGAAAAGGCAGGAGAAAGAAGAGCTTCCAACAACTCTTTTGGCATCCGAAAGTAAAAATGAAAAACCAAGGAGCATGACCGCAGACGAGGAGTATGCTTCTCTTGATGAGATCGAGAGAGGGATATTGCTTGCCATGCCCGATGATAGGGCGGTAAGTGTTGATGAGATCGCACGGAGCGGCTTCGAGTGCTCATCAATTATGGGAACTATGGCGATCCTTGAAATCAAAGGCTTTGTAAGCTCATTGCCCGGTGGGCTTTACATCAAGCTTTAAGGGCATAACATGAATCGGAAAGGAAAAACATTAAATGGCAAATCTTGTAATAGTGGAGTCACCCTCAAAGGCATCGACCATCAAGGGTTATCTCGGCTCAAATTATAAAGTTATCGCATCAAAGGGACATGTGAGAGACCTTCCCAAAAGCACTCTCGGTGTTGATATCGAAAACGGCTTTGAAGCGCATTATATCAATATCAGAGGAAAGGGGGACCTTATCAAGAGCATAAAAAAGGAAGCAAAAAATGCCGGAAAAGTATTTCTCGCAACCGACCCTGATAGAGAGGGAGAGGCAATTTCCTGGCATCTTGCAAATGCTCTCGGTATCCCCGTTGAAAAAACTCGCAGAGTAACATTTAACGAGATCACAAAAAGTGCGATCAAGGATGCTATAAAGAACCCGAGACAGGTGGATATGAATCTTGTCAATGCACAGCAGGCAAGAAGAATTTTTGATAGAATTGTGGGCTATAAGCTCAGCCCGATCCTTTGGAAGAGTATCAAGAGCGGTCTCAGCGCAGGAAGAGTTCAGTCTGTTGCAACCCGAATCATCGTTGAGCGTGAGGAGGAGATAAAATCCTTTGTTCCAAACGAGTATTGGACAATCGAGGCGGCTCTTTCAAACGGAGACAGAGTAGTTACTGCGCGTTTCATAGGCGATGAAAACGGAAAGATAAAGCTTGAGAATGAGGAGATGACAAATGCTGTTCTCGCAGCACTGGGAAATGAATTTCTTGCAAAATCCGTAAAGAAATCTGTCAGAAACAAAGCTCCCCTTCCTCCTTTCACAACCTCAACCATGCAGCAGGAGGCATCAAAGAAGCTGGGATTCCAGTCTGCAAGAATCATGAGAGTTGCCCAGGAGCTTTATGAAGGTATGAATGTTGGTGCAGAAAATGGCGGCGCACAGGGTCTTATCACCTATATGCGTACAGACTCGCTTCGTATATCTGCAGAGGCATCGGAGGCTGCAAAGGCGTATATAAACGGCAAATTCGGAGGCGAATACTATCCGAAAACTCCGAGAGTATATAAGACGAAGAGCGGTGCGCAGGATGCACACGAGGCGATCAGACCTTCAAATGTTGCCCTTGAGCCGCAGAAGATAAAGAAATACCTTACAAGCGATCAGTATAAGCTTTATAAGCTCATTTGGGAGCGCTTCGTTGCGAGCCAGATGGAGTCTGCAAAGCTGAATACCGTTGTTGCTGATTTCACTGCAGGCGGATATATTTTCCGTACAAGCGGATATACTGTTACTTTCCCCGGATATATGGCTATATACGAGGAGAGTGTGGAGGAGAAGAAGCAGAAGGACGGAGATGAGGAGATTAGCAATCTTCGTTTGCCCGAGATCAAGGAAAATGAGATATTCAAATCAGATAAGATAGACCACCAGAAGCATTTCACAGAGCCTCCTCCGAGATATAACGAAGCTTCGCTTATTAAATTCCTTGAGGAAAAAGGAATCGGACGCCCCTCCACATATACCCCCATTATCACAACGATCCTCGCAAGAAACTATGTTGTGAGAGAGGGAAAGGCACTTGTTCCAACTCCCCTTGGTGAGGTTACGACAAAGCTGATGAAGGAGAAATTTGCCGATATCGTTGACTATAAGTTTACGGCAAATATGGAGGACGATCTTGATGCCATCGAAAAGGGCGATATCGAGATGCAATCGGTGCTTTCCGAGTTCTATGACGATTTTGCTGAATCCCTGAAGGCTGCCGAGGAGACTATCGAGAAGGATAATTATGAGCTTCCCGCAGAGGAGACCGATATTATATGCGAAAAATGCGGAAGCAAGATGGTTGTAAAGAGCGGAAAATTCGGTAAATTTGCGGCTTGTCCCGGTTATCCTAAGTGTAGAAATACAAAGCCTCTCACCGAAAAGAAGGAAGAGGCTGAGGAAGAGAAGAAGGTTATTGTTGCAGATTTCAAATGCGAAAAATGCGGTGCGGATATGGTTCAGAGAACCGGAAAATTCGGAACCTTCTTTGCTTGCAGCCGTTATCCCGAATGTAAATTCACGAAGCAGAAAACAAAGGAGCTTGATGTATCTTGCCCCAAGTGCGGCGGTAAGGTTTTGACAAAATACGGAAGAAACCGCACTGTTTTCTATAGCTGTGAAAACTATCCTGACTGTGATTTCTCCTCGTGGGATATGCCTACAGGTGAAAAATGCCCCGATTGCGGAAATATGCTTTTCAGAAAGAAGGGCAAGCCTCTTGTTGTTTGCCATGAAAAGAATTGCGGATATAAGAGAGAAGCCGCAGACGAGGGCGCAGAAGAATGATGGATAAACCGGTTTTAGAGGTTATTGGTGCAGGACTTGCAGGCTGCGAGGCGGCTTGGCAGGCGGCAAGGCTCGGTGCTTTTGTTCGTCTTTATGAAATGAAGCCGAAGAAATATACTCCTGCTCATCATAGCGAGGGATTTGCAGAGCTTGTTTGCTCAAATTCATTGCGCTCTGACAGCACATCAAATGCAGTGGGACTTCTTAAGGAGGAGCTTCGCAGAATGGGCTCGCTCATAATGGAGGCTGCTGATGCCACAAGAGTTCCCGCAGGTTCGGCACTTGCCGTTGACAGAAAGCTTTTTTCGGATTATATTACGGAAAAGATAAAAAGCAATCCGAATATTGAGGTCATTGAAGAAGAAAAAAACAGCGTTGGAGAGGGGTATACCGTCATTGCAACGGGACCTCTCACATCTGATCCGATGGCGGACTATATAAGAGACGAGCTGGGATGCGGAAATCTTCATTTCTTTGATGCCGCAGCCCCCATCGTTGATTTTTCTTCGATAAATATGGATGTTGCATTCTTTGCTTCAAGATATGATAAGGGCGATGCGGACTATATCAACTGTCCCATGACCCGAGAGCAGTATGACGCCTTTTACGAAGCTCTTATCACTGCCGAGGAGGCAGAGCTTAAAGAGTTTGATAAGGAATCTCAGAAAGCACCCAATGTTTTTGAGGGTTGTATGCCCGTTGAGGTCATGGCAAAAAGAGGAAGAGAAACACTTCTTTTCGGTCCTCTCAAGCCAGTTGGACTTATTGATCCGAGAACAGGCAAGGAAGCATATGCGGTGGTGCAGCTCCGCAAGGAGAACAAGGAAGGAACGATGTTCAATCTTGTTGGCTTCCAAACGCATCTTACATTCGGAGAGCAGGCAAGAGTTTTCAGAATGATCCCCGGACTTGAGAATGCGCAGTTTCTCCGCTACGGTGTTATGCACAGAAATACCTATCTTGATTCTCCCGGTATGCTTGATGAAAGCTATTCAATGAAGACAAGACCAAATGTATTTTTTGCCGGGCAGATGACGGGCGTTGAAGGATATATAGAATCGGCAGGCTCGGGCTTTGTTGCGGGGATAAATGCTGCGCTTTCGGTTATGGGAAAAGACAGGTTTATTTTTGACAACAGAACAATGATAGGCGCAATGGCTTCATATGTGAGCCACGGCGGTGTCAGCTCATCTTTCCAGCCGATGAATGCAAATTTCGGTATAATCGAGCCTCTCGGATATAAAGTCAAGGGCGGAAAGACCGCCAAAAATGAGGAAATTGCAAGAAGATCTCTCGAAATTATTTCGGGGATAGATATTTGGAGTTGAATATGAGAATTATAGTAGATGTAATGGGCGGCGATAATGCCCCGGAGGAGCTTGTCAAGGGCGCAGTGAATGCCGCAAAGCTTTATAGCGCTGAATATACCATGGTCGGTGATGCGGATGCAATCGCAGATGTGGCAAAAAAGAACGGACTTGACCTTTCTTCCTTTGAGATCGTTGATGCAAAGGGCGTTGTTGAAATGACGGACGATCCTATTACGGTTATTCGTAAAAAAACCGACAGCTCAATGGTTGTGGGACTTAAAATGCTTGCAGATGATAAGGGAGATGCCTTTGTCAGCACCGGAAACACAGGCGCGCTGTTCACAGGCGCAACCCTCATCGTCAGAAGACTTAAGGGACTTAAAAGAGGCGGAATCGGAGCACTTTTGCCCCTCAGTACACCCGTTCTTCTCCTTGATTCAGGCGCAAATGTAACGGTTACTCCCGAATATCTTGAGGATTTTGCTATGATGGGAACGGTTTATATGAAAAAGACCTTCGGCATAGAGAATCCGAGAGTTGGACTTCTCAATAACGGAAGTGAGGAGTGCAAGGGTACAGAGCTTCAGATAAATACATACAAGCTTCTTTCACAGAATGAAAATATCAATTTTGTTGGCAATATTGAAGCAAACAAGGTGCCTTTTGACGCTTGCGATGTGCTTGTCACAGACGGCTTTTCGGGCAATATACTTCTGAAGAGCATTGAGGGCGTCGGAAAGCTGATGCTCGGCTCTATGAAAGGGCTTTTCTATAAGAGTGCTATGACAAAGGTTGCAGGTCTCATGGTGAAAAAGCATGTTGGTGCGCTCAAAAAGAAATTCGATCCCGCAGAGCATGGCGGTGCGCCGCTTCTCGGCTTCAAGAAGCCTGTTATCAAGGCTCACGGAAATTCAAAGGCAAAGGCTTTTGAAAATGCTATAAGACAGGCTCATGGATTTGCATCCTCGGGCGTTACCGAGGATATTGCAGCAGCCGCTCTTGAAATCAGAGAAAAACGAATGGCTGCGGGCGTAGAGGAAAGCGCAGAATAAGCTGAAAAAAGAAAGGAATGGAAAAAATGGCAAATTTGCCTTATCCTATAGAGGAGCTTCAAAAGGCTCTCGGATATACCTATAATGACATATCGCTTCTCAGAAATGCGCTTACTCATTCATCATATTCAAATGAAATGAGATTGCGCCATATTGATGCTGAATGCAATGAACGCCTTGAATTTCTCGGTGATTCCGTACTTTCCATAGTTGTAAGCGAGTATCTTTTCTCTCACTATACAAAAAGACCCGAGGGTGAGCTTACGAGAATGCGTGCCGAGGTGGTTTGCGAGAAGGCACTTTCAAAATTTGCTCTGAAGATAGGGCTTGGAAACTATCTTCTTCTCGGTCACGGTGAGGATAAAAACCACGGAAGAGAGAGAAAGAGCATTCTTGCGGATGCCTTTGAAGCTGTGCTTGCATCCATATATCTTGATGCGGGAAAGGACGGCAAAAAAATGGTTGCCCGTTTCCTGCTCCCACATATAATCGAGGAGCTTGAGCTTGCGGAGTCGGGCGGTCACGGAAAGGACTATAAAACACTTCTTCAGCAGATAGTTCAGCAGGTGGAGGGAGAGGTCCTTGAATATGTGACGGTTGACGAAAGCGGTCCGGATCATCAGAAATCCTTCACCGTTGAGGCTCGTCTTAACAGTAATGTTATCGGCAGAGGAAAGGGCGCTTCAAAAAGAGAGGCGGAGCAGAATGCCGCATCCGAGGCACTGAAGCTTTTCGGAGAATAAAGAATATTTTTGGGACTGTGCGATATGCGTTCAGTCCCTATTCCCGTTAAAAAGGAGGGGATAAACTTATGAAAAAACACGCAAATATTCCGATCTTTATCCCCCACTTGGGATGCCCTAATGACTGTGTTTTTTGCAATCAAAGGTCGATATCGGGGCATATGAGCTTTGACGAGAGCAAGGTTCGATTTGAGATCGAGGAGGCTCTTTCTTCGATAGAAAAAATCGGGGAGATAGAAGAGGTCGAGATAGCATTTTTCGGAGGCTCGTTTACCGGTATTGACCGCTCTCTTATGGTATATCTTCTGGAGACCGCTCATGATTATATTACTGCCGGAAGAGTGGATAGCATCAGGCTTTCCACAAGACCCGATTATATAAGCGAGGAAATACTCGATATTCTTGAAAAATATGGGGTTCGCACTATAGAGCTTGGGCTTCAGAGTATGTGCGACGATGTGCTTCTGAAAAGCAAAAGAGGGCATGATTCGATCTGTGCTGAGAGAGCCTGCAAAATGATAAAGGAAAGAGGTTTTTCTCTTATCGGTCAGATGATGATCGGCTTACCAGGCTCGGATGCACAAAAAGAACTTGAAACTGCCCGAAAAACATGTTCTCTCGGTGCAGACGGAGCAAGGATTTATCCAACTGTGATTTTTTATAATACCGAGCTTTGCGAGATGGCGAAAAGGGGAGAGTATCAGCCTTTGACAAATGAAGATGCCGTCATGCGGTCAAAGGAGGTCATAAAGCTCCTTGATAAAAACGGCGTGCCTTGCATAAGAGTTGGGCTTTGCGCATCGGAAAATCTTTCATCGGATGAGGAAGTCTATGGAGGTGCAAATCATAGCGCCATTGGAGAACTTGCAATGGGTGAAGTCTTTTATGACAAAATGTGCGCCCTGCTTGAAGAGCTTTCGGATGAGGGCGAAAAAAATGTTGTCTTTTTTGTGCCGAAAGGGGCTACCTCTAAGGCTGTTGGACAGAAAAAAAGAAACATAAATCGAATTAAAGATAAATATTTTGTAAAAAAACATATAAAGAGCGTTAAAATCCTTGAAAAAAATGAACTTATAGGTTATAATATAAAGATGGAATTTTAGAAACGGGAGGACGAACCTTTGTATCTTAAATCACTTGAACTTCAGGGCTTTAAATCCTTCCCTGATAAGACAAAGCTGACATTTGAAAAGGGAGCTACGGTTATAGTTGGACCTAACGGAAGCGGAAAGTCTAATATTTCGGATGCTATGCGTTGGGTTCTCGGTGAGATATCATCAAAAAGTCTCCGAGGCTCAAAGATGGAGGATGTTATCTTTGGCGGAGCGGACAGCCGCAAGCCAATGGGATATGCGGAGGTTTCCGTAACCTTTGATAATACGGGCGATGATGGCGGAAGACTTGACAGCCCATATGATGAGGTGACGGTCACAAGACGATATTACAGAGCAGGCGAGAGTGAATATTTTATCAACCGCAAGAATGTACGCCTTAAGGATATCTATGAGCTTTTCATGAATACTGGTATCGGAAGAGACGGTTATTCTATCATCGGACAGGGTAAAATTGCGGAAATAATATCGCAGAAGAGCGACGAGAGAAGAAGCATTTTTGAGGATGCTTCGGGAATTGCGAAATATCGTCATCGTAAGAACGAAGCGGAGAGAAAGCTTGCAGCGACCGAGGATAATATGCTTCGTGTAAACGATATCATGAGCGAGCTTGAGGGACGAGTTGAGCCTCTTCGCCGTGATGCTGAAAAGGCAAAGAAATATCTTGAGCTTTATGAAACCAAGAAAATGGCTGATGTTCAGCTTTGGCTTTATGATACCGAAAAGCTGAGAGAGGATATATCGGCAGCGGAAAGAGCCTTCAATCAGTCCGAGATGGAGCTGCGCAATGCCGAGGATAGCATAACTGCCCTTGAGGTGCAGAACGATAAGCTTTTTGAGGCTTCACAGTCGAATAAAATGGAGTCGGAGCAGCTTCTCGGCATGATCAGAGAGCAGACAGAGAAGAACCATTCTCTTGACAGTGAATTCAGAGTCGGAGAGAATAATATCGAGCATACAAACGAGCTTATCTCAAATATCGAGCAGGGAATTTCTGCTTCAGAAGCGGCGATCATGGCAGAGAAAAATGCAAAGGAAGACCGCGAGAGAAGCATAGACGAGCTTGGAAAAAAGCTTGCGGAGCTTTCTTCTCTGCAGGCAGAGAAGCTGGATGAGCAGAAAAAATGTTCAGATGAAGCAGAAAGACTTGAGGGCGATATTGCCACCGCTCTCGATGATATCAGAGCACTTGAAGGCGAGCGAGTTGACATAAGAGTCCGCAAATCGGTGCTTGAAAACGCAAGAACTACCGACACCGATAAAAATACATCCATTCTCTCGGAGATCGAGGAATATGAAAAGACCTCTGCCGAGCTTGAAAAGAAATGTGCAAATGCAAAGGATTCTGTGGACAAATATCTTGCGGAGATCGACAAGATAGATGCGGAGGCAGATGCACTTGCGGAGAAAAGCGCAAAGCTTCGCACAAAAAGCAGAGAAATGGGCGAGAAGGTCGGCTCGATAAGAGTTAAGAAGGAGACCACAGCCCAGAGAATTGATGCTCTACGCCGTATGGAGGAGCATTTTGAGGGATATAGCAATTCTGTCCGATTTGTTATGAAGCAGTATGAGAGCGGTGCTGTGAGAGGTAAGATATACGGCCCTCTTTCAAAGCTCATAACGGTTGAAAGCAGATATATCACCGCTATCGAAACTGCACTTGGTGCAAATCTTCAGAATATCGTTGTTGATAATGAGGAGACAGCAAAGGCTGCCATCCTTTCACTGAAAAATGCCGGAGCGGGAAGGGCAACCTTCTATCCCATTGCTTCAATGAAGGCGCAGGAGATCACAAGAGAGGTAAAGGAAGCGGCATCCTTTAGGGGTTATATAGGTGCTGCTGATTCTCTTCTCTCATTTGATAAGATCTTTGGAGAGATAATCGTTTCTCTGCTTGGCAGAACTGTCGTTTTCGATAATATCGACAATGCAACTGCCATGGCGAGGGCGCTGAAATACAAGATAAGAGTTGTTACCCTTGACGGTCAGCAGATAAATCCCGGCGGATCATTTACGGGCGGTAGCGCAAAGAGGGACAGCGGAATCCTCAGTCGTTCGGGCGAGATCGAAAAGCTCGGTGCAGAGCTTGAGAATCTGGCAAAAGAGCTTGATGCGGCGAAAAAAGAGCTTGAAGCAACAGAGCGTCAGATCTCTGCGGCCGAAAATGAGGAGTTTTCCGTAGAGGACAGAAGAAAGCTCATTCAGACAATGATGAATGCGGAAAATGCAGGCTATGATCAGCTTGCGGCAAAGCTTGATGCAAATAATTCGCTCATCGAAAAGCTGAAGGCTGATTATGATGCTCTCTCTGTTATGCAGAAGAGATATGAAGAGGATCTTGCTTCGCTTCTTGCAAGAGAAAAGGAGCTTACGGTAAGGATCGACCAGATCTCCGAATACAGAAACGATAAAGAGGTTGAGAAGAATGAGATCCTCGATAGAAAATCCGCTCTCGGTGAGGAGCTTACCGAGCTTTATATCTCGATAAGCGAAACGAGAAAGGATATCGAAACCGCAAAAGAGCTTCTTTCAACCTCGGATGACAGAATTAAAGCCATCGAGATCGACATTTCGGGCGCAAAGAGCAAGATAAGTGAAATGAAGAATGCACTTCTTGAGCTTGATTTGTCACAGAAGGAAAACAGAAAGCTCTCGGAGGAGGGCGAGAAGGTTCTTGCTTCTCTTAATTCCGAGAGAGCAGAGAAGGAAGCGGGCGGCTTTGAATTTGAGAAGAAGCTCAATGATATCAGAGCCAAGATCAGAGCAAAGACAGGCGAAAAGGAGCTTCTTTTCAGAGCACATACCGCAAACGAAACAAAGCTGAGTCAGCTTCGTGCAGAGCAGGATAAGCTTTCGTCAAGACTTTGGGATGACTATGAGCTTACGAGAAGTGCGGCAATGGAGCTTGATTATCCGAGAATAAACAAGGAGGAGCGAGGCGCAGTTCACGAGATCCAGACCGAATGCAGAAATAAGCTTCGTGCTCTCGGCTCTGTAAATATCGGTGCTATTGAGGAATATGCCGATGTCAAGACCAGATATGACTATATGTCTGGACAGATAAAGGATCTTGAGAAGGCAAAGCAGGAGCTTTGCGATATCATAGGAAAGCTTGAAAAGGAGATGAAGACATCCTTTATCGATGCTTTCAATGCCATCAATGAGAATTTCCATAAGACCTTCTCCGAACTTTTCGGAGGCGGAAGCGCAGAGATACTTCTCACAGACCCCGAGGATGTTTTGAACAGTGGAATCGAGATAAAGGCGGCACCTCCCGGAAAGATCATCAAGAGCCTTATGCAGCTCTCGGGCGGTGAGCAGTCCTTTGTTGCCATTGCACTTTTCTTCGCTATACTTCAGGTCAATCCAACTCCGTTCTGTATCCTCGATGAGATCGAGGCGGCACTTGACGAGGTCAATGTTGCAAGATTCGGAGAATATATCAAGCGTTATAGCGGCGGAACACAATTTATACTTATCACACACCGCAGAGGAACAATGGAGGTTGCAGACCGTCTTTACGGCGTAACCATGGCCATTCACGGCATCTCAAAGGTGCTTGCCCTCAATGTTGCGGATATCAGAAAGACGGAAGGAGACGACTGGGATGGGATTTTTGGACAAGCTTAAGGCAGGTCTTACTAAAACAAAGCAAAATCTTTTCGGTCAGATAGATGAGCTTGTTAAAAGCTTTGTAAAGGTTGATGAGGATCTTCTCGAAGAGCTTGATGAGCTTCTTATATGCGCAGACGTCAGCGTCCCCAGCGCAGAAATGATCATAGACGAGCTTCGTGACAGAATAAAGGACGGCAGACTTAAGGAAAAGGAAGAGGTCATGGATTCTCTTCGGAGCGTTATCGAGGAAATGATAGGCGACGGAGAGCCGCTGAAGCTTGACACAACGCCGTCAGTTGTGCTTGTGATCGGTGTCAACGGTGCGGGAAAGACCACATCTATCGGCAAAATCTCAAACAGCCTTATCTCAAGCGGCAAAAAGGTGGTTGTTGCGGCGGCGGATACATTCCGTGCGGCGGCGATAGATCAGCTTGGTGTCTGGTGCGAGAGATCCGGCGCAGACATGGTGAAGCAGCATGAGGGGGCAGACCCTGCGGCTGTTGTTTATGATGCCATCGGATATGCAAAGAACAAAAAGGCGGATGTGCTTATTATCGACACGGCAGGAAGACTTCATAATAAGAAAAACCTCATGGACGAGCTTGCAAAGATAAACAGAGTTATCGACCGTGAGCTTCCGGGTGCATCCCGTGAGAATCTCCTTGTCCTTGATGCAACAACAGGTCAGAATGCCATTATGCAGGCAAAGGAATTTAAAAATGCTGCCGAGATCACCGGTCTTGTTTTAAATAAGCTTGACGGCACTGCAAAGGGCGGTATCGCCATTTCAATAAAGCATGAGCTTGGCATTCCCGTTAAGTTCATCGGAGTTGGCGAGAAGATCGACGATATGCAGCCCTTTGATGCTTCCGAGTTTTCAAAGGCACTCTTTGAATAATGCCGAGGTGCGATATGGAAATTGTACTTGCATCGAGAAACAACAAAAAAATTGCAGAGCTTCAGGCTCTTATGTCCGAAATCTTACCCGAGATCAAGGTATTGTCACTTGATGACATCGGCTTTTGCGGGGATATCATCGAGGATGGAGAGAGCTTTGAGGAGAACGCAATGATAAAGGCGAAGGCTGTTGCCGAGCGAGGATATATCGGAGTCGGAGACGATTCGGGACTCTCGGTAAATGCTCTCGGAGGTGCGCCGGGGATTTATTCCGCAAGATATGCGGGAGAGCACGGTGACGATGAGGCAAACAACCAAAAGCTTCTCTCGGAGCTTGAAGGGAAAAGTGACAGAAGCGGTGCTTTTGTAAGTGTCGTTGCCTGCGCAATGCCTGACGGTGAATGTTTCTCTGTTCGCGGAGAATGCCCCGGAATAATTCTCACCGAATATAAGGGCAACGGTGGATTTGGCTATGACCCGCTTTTCTATTATGAAGCTCTCGGAAAGACCTTTGCAGAGCTTTCAATGGCTGAAAAAAACGAGATAAGCCACAGAGGCAGAGCAATGCGTGCCTTTGCATATGAATTTGCAAAAAGAATTTGATTTGGAGAAAATCTATTTATGCTAACAAGTAAACAGAGAGCCGCACTCCGTGCCATGGCAAACGGGATCGACCCCATTATGCAGGTGGGTAAGGGCGGTATCAGCGAAAATCTTATAAAGACAGTTTCGGATGCGCTTGAAGCGAAGGAGCTTATCAAGATGAAGGTTCTTGATAACAGTGCAGAGAGCGCAAAGAGTGCGGCAGAGGAGCTTGCGGCGGCAACCGAGAGCGATGTGGTCTGCGTTGTGGGTACGAAGTTTGTGCTTTACCGTCAGTCCTCAAAAGAGAAAAACAGAAAAATAGTTCTCGATTAAAATGAAGATAGGAATTTTCGGAGGGACATTCTCTCCGCCGCATCTTGGGCATATAAGAGCCGCCGAGGCTTTTGCAAACGAGATGGAGCTTGATAAGCTGATCATTATCCCTACCTTTATTCCGCATAAAAAGGATATGAGTGGTGTTGCTCCTGCCCTGGAACGGCTTCATATGTGCAGCCTTTCCTTTGAAGGCAGAATATATGAAATATCCGATATGGAGATCGCAAGAGGTGATAGCTATACAGCGATCACTCTTGATGAGCTGAAGAAAATATACCACGATGGCGAGCTTTATATCCTTTTCGGAACGGATATGTTCTTGACACTTGGAAATTGGGTTCGTGCAGGGGATATATTCGGAATGTGTACCGTTGTTTGCGCAAGCCGTGAAAACGATCCTGATTCCGAGATGAAGATTATGGAAAAAATCGGAATATATAGGGAACAGTTCGGAGCGAGGATTCGTCATATATCATTGAAGCCTACCGAAATTTCCTCAAGCGATATCAGAGATCGAATAAAGCTCGGTGAGGATATTTCAGGCATGGTCACTCCTTCTGTCAGAGACTACATCAAAACCAATGGACTTTACAAATGAGGTGAAAAGTTTGTTTGATACAAAGGATATCGGGCATTTGAGAGAAAAAATATCCTCTCTTATGTCGGGATATAGGCTTGCTCACACTCTCGGAGTTGAGGAGGAGGCGGTGCGGCTTTGTTCTCTTTTTGCTCCCGAAAAAGAGAGTATTTTGAGAGCTTCTGCATTGCTTCATGACATAACAAAAGAATTTTCTTACCAAAAACAGTTGCAATTATCTGAAAAACTTGGTATAATTATTCCGTGCTGTGCAAAAAACGCCCCCAAAACTCTTCACGCAATAACTGCGGCGGCAGTGATACCTGACGAATATCCGCTTTTTGCCGAAAGAGAGGTCATAGAGGCGGTAAGATGGCATACCACGGGAAAGGCTGATATGAGCATAACCGAAAAGCTCATTTATCTTGCCGATTATATTGAGGCGGGAAGAAAATTTGAGGATTGTGTTCGTCTTCGAGAATATTTTTACGGTGCAGAGCCGGAGAAAATGAGCTTCGAGGAGCGAAGTCTTCATCTTGACAAAACGCTTGTGCTTTCCTTCGACATGACCATAAAACAGCTTCTTTGCGAAGGAATACCGATTGACGAGAATACCTTTTCCGCAAGGAACTATTTAATATTAAGTATTTCGGAGCGCACAGCCCCGACAAAGCATTGAATATAAGGGCCAAATGCCCATGAGGATATAAAATAAATGAACTACAGAAATTCAAATTTCATGCCAAAAAAAGAAAAGCATTATGAGGTGCTTATCATTGCGATATTTACAATAATTGCAATAATTGTAGGTATTGTAATAGTTGCAAAGAATTTTTCACCTGCCGATCCGACAGTTGATACCGATATCCCTTTTCACACCGGAGATGTTGAAACCGATACCGATGATGAGGGAAACAAGGTGGATCAGCCCATAAAGGAAGAGGAAAAATATGTCAGAAAAGAGGGCGTCTATAATTTCCTTTTTGTTGGCTACGATAAGGCTGCGGGACTTACCGATGTTAATATGCTTGCACAGTTTGATACAAATACAGGTGCGATCAATATCATCCAGATGCCCAGAGACACATATGCAAGATATAACTCGAGAGAGGGCAGCTACCATAAAATGAACGGTGCTCTCGGATATTTCGAGAGGGATCTTGGGGATCTTGCGGATTTCCTTGAAAAGAATCTCTGCATCAAGATCGACTATTATGGCTCTATCAATCTTGTGGCATTCAGAAATATCGTCGATATCATCGGCGGAGTTGAGATGTATGTTCCGAGAGATATGAAATATGAAGACCCGGAGCAGGGACTTTATATCAATCTCAAAAAGGGATATCAGACTCTTGACGGAAAGAAAGCCGAGCAGTTTGTCAGATTCAGAAGCGGATATGTCAATGCCGATATCGGAAGAACCGATGCACAAAAGCTCTTTATGACTGCTTTTATGAAGAAATTCATCGACAGCATAAGCGTTTCGATGCTGACACAGGTGGGTACAGAGGTGCTGAAGCATGTTGAAACAAATCTGACTCTCAATGAGTTCATTTATTTCGGCACAAAGGTTCTTTCGCTTGACCTTGACAAGCTTACAATGATGACTCTTCCCGGCAACAGCGTCAGAGAATATAAGACCTCGGGAACATGGTATTATGTACTCAGCCGAAGCGCAATGCTTTCTTCTATCAATCAGTATCTCAATGTTTATTCAAGAGATATTCCCGATAGTATTTTCGATCCCGACAAGATGTTTACAAATCCAAGCGTGGATTATATGCTGGAGATATATAATACCGACAGCGGAAGCGATGTTTATGTTGGCGATGAGGTTGATGAGGACGGAATTTATATCCCCGCAACAAAGCCAAGCTCGGGCACAAAACCTGTTGTAAAAGATGATCCCGTTGATACAGAGGCGACGGAAACAGAGCCTATCGAGCCTGAGGAGACAGAGCCTTATGAAGAGGAAAATGAGGAGAATGATATTCCCGATGAGGAAGGGTCTCCGGATGATGAATTATAAGGAAAAGGAATAAAGATATGGAAGAAAATATGAATGTTGTCTGCCTTCGTGATGCAGATCCAAAGGTTATTGCAGAAAAGGCGGCTGAAATACTTGATAATAAAAAGGGAAAGGACATAAAGGTTCTTTATGTTGGCGATAAGACCGATATTTCCGACTATTTTGTTCTTGCAAACGGAAATTCGGGAACACATATAAAGACACTTGCAGACGAGGTCGAATATCAGCTTGGGCTTTGCGAGGTGCCGATGCTAAACTACGAGGGAAGAGGAAACGGAACATGGGTTCTGCTTGACTATGGCAGAGTTGTTGTTCATGTTTTCAGCCGTGAGTCAAGAGAATTTTATAATCTCGATAAGCTCTACCGTGAAAAGCGCGATGAGCAGAATGAAACTGAAGAATAATTTAGACATAATATAAATAGGAGCAAATGATGAAGTACAATTTTACCGAAATCGAAAGTAAATGGCAAAAGAAATGGGACGAGGCTCATATTTTTGAAGCCGAGGACAAATCGGATAAGCCCAAATTCTACGGACTTGTTGAATTTCCATATCCCTCGGGCGCAGGAATGCATGTTGGACATATCAAGGCATATAGCGGACTTGAGGTCGTTTCAAGAAAGAGAAGGATGCAGGGCTATAATGTCCTTTTTCCCATCGGCTTTGATGCTTACGGTCTGCCTACCGAAAATACGGCAATAAAAACGGGCGTTCACCCCAGAATCGTTACCGATAAAAATATAGAAAAGTTCACATCTCAGCTTAAAAAGGTCGGCTTCTCCTTCGATTGGACAAGAGTTATTGACACAACCGAGGAAGATTACTATAAATGGACTCAGTATATATTCCTCAAGCTCTTTGAAAACGGACTTGCTTTCCGTGATAATGCGCTTGTAAACTATTGCCCCTCTTGTAAGGTCGTTCTTTCAAATGAGGACTCGCAGGGCGGCAAATGCGATATCTGCCATAGTGATATCGTTCAGAAATCCAAGGATGTTTGGTATCTCCGCATTACAAAATATGCAGACAAGCTTCTTGAAGGCCTTGAAGGACTTGACTATCTGCCCCAGGTAATTCAGCAGCAGGTAAATTGGATAGGAAAATCCAGCGGTGCTTTTGTCAATTTCAAAATTGCGGGTACTGATGAAAAGCTTCGTATCTATACAACAAGACCCGATACCCTCTTCGGAGTTACATTTATGGTTATAGCTCCCGAGCATCCCATGATAGATAAGCTTTCTGACAGAATCACGAATATGGATGCAATTAAGGACTATAGAGCGGAATGCGCAAAGAAGACCGAGTTTGAGAGAACTCAGCTCGTAAAGGATAAGACGGGCGTTTGCATTGAGGGAATGAGAGCCATCAATCCCATCACGGGCAAGGAGATCCCCGTGTTTATTGCGGACTATGTAATGATGGGTTATGGAACAGGTGCTATTATGGCTGTTCCCGCTCATGATGAAAGAGACTATGATTTTGCAAAGAAATTCGGTCTCGATATAATTGAGGTAATTAAGGGCGGAGATATCGAAAAAGGCGCTTACAGCGGCGATGGCGAGATGGTAAATTCCGATTTCCTTAATGGCTACGATAATAAGAAGGATTCCATTGCTCGAATGATTAAGTATCTTGAAGAGCAGGGAATCGGTGAAGAGGGCGTTCAGTATAAGATGAAGGACTGGGCATTCAACCGCCAGAGATATTGGGGCGAGCCTATCCCGATCGTCCACTGTCCAGAATGCGGAATGGTTCCCGTTCCATATGAGGAGCTTCCTCTGCGCCTGCCCCCCGTAAAGGAATTTGAGCCGGGTAAGGATGGCGAAAGCCCTCTTGCAAAGATCGAAGAATTTGTAAATTGCAAGTGCCCGAAGTGCGGAGGTAAGGCAAGAAGAGAGACGGATACAATGCCTCAGTGGGCAGGTTCATCCTGGTACTTCCTGCGCTATATCGACCCCAAGTGCGCAACCGGCATTGCAGATATGGATAAGCTGAAGTATTGGCTTCCCGTTGACTGGTACAATGGCGGTATGGAGCATGTTACAAGACATATGATCTATTCACGCTTCTGGCATAGATTCCTCTATGATATCGGTGAAGTTCCAACAAAAGAGCCTTATGCAAAGAGAACCGCTCAGGGACTTATTCTCGGTCCTGACGGTGTTAAGATGAGTAAATCGAGAGGAAATGTTATCGACCCCAACGATGTTGTTGATAAGCTTGGCGCAGATGCTCTCCGTACTTATATCCTCTTTATGGGTGAATACGGAAGCGCAGCTCCTTGGTCCGAGAGCAGTGTTATGGGCTGTAAGAGATTCCTTGAGAGGATCGCTGATCTTGCGGAAATGGCAAAGGGCAAGGGCGTAACAGAAAAGCTTGAAGTACCCTTTAATAAGACTGTTAAGAAGGTTTCGCAGGATATTGAGGATATGAAGTTCAACACCGCAATTGCGGCAATGATGGAGCTTGTGAACGAGATAAATTCCGTTGGTTCACTTACTCTTGACGAGCTTATGGTGCTCATAAGACTTCTTTGCCCCTTCGCACCTCATCTCTGTGAAGAGATCTGGGAATCAAAGGGAGGAGAAGGCTTCTGCTCCTTGGCTTCTTGGCCTACCTATGACGAGGCAAAGACGGTTGATTCAAGCGTTGAGATAGCAGTTCAGATCAACGGCAAGCTTCGTGCAACCATCATGCTTCCCCGTGATTGCCCGAAGGAAGATGCGATCGCTGCGGCAAAGAATGATGAAAAGGTTCTTCCTCTTATCGAAGGAAAGACTATCATCAAGGAGATCGCAGTGCCAAATAAGATAGTAAATATCGTTGTGAAGTAATTTTTCGGCAAAAAAATAAAAAAATCGAAAAAAGTTTTGAAATTGTATTGACTTTTGATGTAAAATACTGTATAATATCAAAAGAGATTTATTTTCTCTTGCCTAAAGCGGAGGGAGGGATATAGAATGGCAGAAATCAGAGTTAAAGATGGCGAAACACTCGACAGTGCGCTTCGTCGTTTTAAGCGTCAGTGCGCAAGATCCGGAGTCCTCACCGAGCTTCGCAAAAGAGAACACTATGAAAAGCCTAGTGTTAAGCGTAAGAAGAAGTCCGAGGCTGCAAGAAAGCGCAAGTATAAGTAATTAAATAGCTATACTTTAAGGGGAAACCGAATCGGTTTCCCCTGACGTTTTTTGTAGAAATTTTTGCTAAAAATTTCATCTGAAAATGTCCAAAATACCTTTTTTAAAACGCTATATAAGCAGAAGGAGGTGAGATGGGTGCAAAATGAAAAGCATATACTCGAAAAAGCACTTATGGAGCTTGCGCTTGGTAATGAGAATGGACTTTGCAAAATTTACGAAGATCTCGGTAGGCTTATCTTTTCCGTAGCCATAGGAATAACAGGAAACCGTGAAGATGCGGAGGATACTCTCCAAAACACCCTGATGGAGCTTCAAAAATGTGCCGCTACATATAAAAAAGGAACAAATCCGCGCGCCTTTATTCTCACAGTTGCAAGGCATAATGCTCTGGATTTGGTGAGAAAGAGAAGAGATACACTTTCTATCGACGAGGCGGCGTTTGTTGCTGATGAGGGTGTTTCAGATGCTGCACCACTTGCCGCTGAGCTGCTTTCTCATCTTGAGGATGAGGAGCGAGAGATCATACTTCTGCGTATTTACGGAGATCTTCCCTTTGGAGAGGTTGCGAGAATCATGGGGATAAGTGTTTTTGCAGCGCAGAAGAGATATCAGCGTGTGATAAAAAAACTGAAAAAATATAGCGGAGGTATTTTGTGATGAAAAAAAGCGAAATAAAAAAGGCCCTCATGGAGCTTGACAAGCTTCCGATGCCCGAGCTTTTCGGGACGGCAGAAAAGAAGCAAAGGATAAAAAGATCCTTTTTGCGACGCAATATAATAATAGCGGCGGCTGTGTTCGTTTTTCTCACGGCACTTGTGGGATGCGCCGCAGAGGTCAAGGAATATAACGATGCGGTGGATTTTTTCGAGGAGCATGAGCTGAATAGAGAAAATCTTTCAAGAACCGAAATAAAAAAGGTATATCGTGATATAATAACAGAGAAGTTTGCTCTTGAGGAAACTGCTGTGGTCATCATTGATAGCTATGAGGGAAAGGCGATAGGAATCACGAAGCCAACACCTGAAGAGCTTAAGAATATTTGGAGTGGCACAAGATCAGTAAAGGAAAAATATTCATGGTATTATCTTGATAACGAAGCCGAGTTTTATGGTGTTATCAGAAGCGGTGAGATGATGTTCAAAAAAGAGGAGAACGGAGACCTTTTGTGGGAGACGAAAATCCCCTTGCGAGACGGATATGTTGAGGGATATACTCTTTTGGAAAATGGGAAATATATTGCCGTATATGGAACATATTCTCCTCTTGCAGCACGCTCGCAATCCTGCGGATTTGTTGAAATATTCGATGAAAAAAGCGGAGAAAGCGTGCTTCAGAAATTGTTTTATAACTATAAAAGGTTCAGCATTTCCGAGATTATCGAAACAGAGGCCGGAATGGCACTTTTCTGCCGTGCGGATCTTGAAAACTTTATCTTTATAGAGATGGATATTTCGGGAGAAAAATTGAAGCAAAGAATAACGGAGATCGGCAATCGAGGCATTTGGGATGTTGCTCCTTTTGAGGACGGATATATCGTTCAGCTTGGCGGATACCAGGTGAATGAGACTCTCGTGAGAGTTTCCTCTGACGGTGAGCTTGGCGAGGGAATATCATATAGTGCAGACGATTGTGCTTATTTCATCTGCGATATGCTTGAATACGGCGGAAGGCTTTATCTCAGCGCATATGCCGTTCCGAAACACGGAAAGGATATTGAGACGAGCCATGATGAAATAAGTTATGTTCTTGAAAAAATTTGGAAGATGTATGATGATGCCGAGCTTGTGGCAGAGGAGACATCGACTGATGGGGGAATAATCAGAAACGGAATGTATATGAGTACCGAAACGCTTGTGGATGATCTTCGTGAGAATTATACGGCGGTGCTTCTTGTTTGCGATGCTGAAAGCGGTATTCCCGACGAGTTTTATTCGGTAGAAGGATCGCTCTGCGGTGAGCTTTCCCTCTCGGAAAATGGGGAGATGCTTTGGGAAACACAGTATATTTCAGAGGCTTATTATTCACCCGCAACAAGTTCTTTCAGTATTGCCGGTGCTTCTGTTGTTTACAGACATCGCTTTGATAGCGAAGGAAAGCTGATCAAAACCGAAAAAACAGGCGAGATAGCAGATTTCAGAAGGTAGAATGAGAATAAACAGTAATTTGTCGGTGAAGGAGTTTCGCCACTGCGGTGGCGACCGGCACCGTTGCCGGCTCCCGCAAGCTTTTAAAAAAGCTTGAGCAAAACTTTAAAAAGAGGATTTTTATTGTTGTTTATCTGTGTTTATACGG
>JAFXAN010000109.1 GCA_017517035.1 Clostridia bacterium | reverse complement strand
TCGGTGAGGGAGTTTCGCCTCTGCGGAGGCGACCGACGCCGCCGTCGGCTCGCGCGACCTTTTAAAAAAGGTCGATCAAAACTTTGAAAAAGGGAATTTTTATTGTTGTTTATCTGTGTTTCTACGGAGAATTGTTGTGAGTTTTATGTAGAAAAACAAACATCAACCCCACACTCGTCATCCTGAACGAAGTGAAGGATCTGGAAACGCTAAAGGATGATAATCTCACAGCAGTCAAAAACGAGCGGAACGCAGTGGAGTCGAACCGCTTGCGGCAACGCCATCGGCGTTGGGGTATAATTTCACCGTCTCCGACTGTTCGACAAATTACTGTTTACAGCATTTTTAATATAAAACGGACACGGTCAAATTCCGATGAAGAATTTGACCGTGATTTTTTTGCTTTATTTCAGCGCATCGAACATAGCTTTGACCTCTGTAAGGGAAAGCGTCATTTCCTGCGCCATAAATTCTGCACCTTCTCCGAGGGCTGTCAGGCTGCAAATCGAATTTGTTGTCCATGTAAGCAGATAAGCAAAGGAATATCCCTCCTTTGTCAGCTCAAACAGATCGCCATAGAGATTCATGCTGTTATAAAGCTCGGGTTGTTTCTTTATGCTGTTCGCTTTATTTCCACCGCTCGGTCCAAATTCCGTGATAGCGCCTATCTTCCCCGATTTTTCGAGAAGCAACAAATAATTATCATTCGTCATTATGGAAAGACCTTTTCCTCCGTGATACCAGTCAACTCCAACCATATCGCAATATTCGTCACCGGGATAAAGATATGTTGTGCTCATGGGCTTTCCGGGAGTGTCATTCACATTTTCCGAGACGTTTGGGGCATAATTCCAGATCAGATTGTCAAGTCCAAGCTCCTTTGTATAATAGTCATGCACATAACGCCAAAGATTTATGATATATGATGGATCAAGCGTGACGCTGTTTTGCACCGTACAGAACCAGAACCAATTTCCGTTTGCCTCATGAAGCGGTCGCCATATAACAGGAACACCGTTATCTCCGAGCGCCTTCAGAAATCTCGCATTTGCATCAAGCTCTTTTTTCAGCGCCGTATTATATTCCGTGCCTTCGGTGATAAGATCGCGGAAGTCTTTTTCGTATCCACTCTTTGTATTATTATAGCCGAGAAGTCCTCGGCATCTTGCACTTCCCATTGTGTTTCCCGAAGGATTCTCCCAATGGGAGCTTGCGGTCACTATGCCGCCATTCATTGCAAATTCCACAAGATCGCAAATAAGAGCGCTCCATTGCATATCGTTTTTATTCATCAGATCCACACCATAGCAGGCAAGATCTATTCCGATAATACCCGGCTTTTGTCCCGTTGTCTCCTCAAAAGCCGCAATACACTCGGCAATAACATGGGCATCCATGCTGTAATCGACCTCTTCACCGATGATGATTTTTTCGGGATCCTCATAAGCCTCGCGCAGAACGCTCATAAGCTCTTCCTTTGTGTAATATCCCGAAAGTCCTGTGCTTCCCTCATATTTGTTTTGCTTTGTAATATTGTAATTCTTCAAGGTGTGCGGATAATCGCTTGTAAAAAAGTCAATAGCCGCCCGAAGCGAATGATCGCTTCCCTTTATTTCGATGTTATCACCATTCAGGCTTATACTGAACTTGTCAGAGATGAAGCTGCTTCCGTCAAAAATTATGTATTTTTCTCCCTTAATCGGAGCTTTTGCGGATTCTATGGCAAGATCATATCCAAATGCCGCCCGAAGCTTTGGTGAAATCTCCTTGGGGGCATTCAAAAGACTTCTGTTGAATATCTTATATTCCTTTATATTTATTCCGTTTACCGTGAGCTTTTCAATTTCGTATGTACCCTCATATTTATATCCTTCGCCTGTGGGGATCTTTACAGTCTTGGCATCGGAATCAAAAAAGCTATCAAGAAAAAGCTCTACAGCGCCCTTCAAAGCCGACGGACTTCCACCTGCCACCACTATCTTATTTCCTACCTTCTTTATAACATAGTCGTCGTATCGAAGATTCTTACTCGCCTCAATTGATTCTTTTCGGTTCGTGTTTCCCACAAGGATTTCCTTTGATGAAGACGAAGCACTCGAAAAATCAGTTGAAATTTTTATGCTTCTGAACGCTTTATAAAGCTCGGAATGAAGCGTTATGACGATATCCTTCTCCTCATCGGTGCAGTTATCGCCCCTTATGACAGAGTATTCTGCAATATCTTCAACATTTTTGATGACAATTTTGCCTTCACCCTCTGTTTTCTCATTGCATGAAGCAAAAGAAACAAGAGCTATGAAAATTAAAACAAGCAAACCAAATCTTTTCATATTTTTATTCCTCCTCAATATGTAAATCTATTTTATCATATTTTGAATACATAATCCATTGCATTTTGGGTTCAGTTTATGTTATAATGTATTCAGACTTTCTTATATTTTCGCTCTTTGTCTCAAAAAAGCATATCAAAAAGGAAACATACGAATGAAAGAAAAAGATGATAACATGGTAATGTATAACTTTTCAGGCTGCGAGCTTAATGACATCAATCTCGTATCCTGCGGATATGAAAAATGTACGCCCGATAAAATTGTAGGGCCAAGAAAATGGCTGGGCACTCTCATACATTATGTTGAAGATGGCAAAGGCTTTGTACAGAAAAAAGGAAAAACATATTCCCTTGAAAAAGGCGATGTTTTTGTGATAAACTTCGGTGAAACGGTAAAATATTATCCCGATGAAAATGATCCATGGTTATATCGCTGGATAAGCTTCAGCGGTGCTCTCGTTTCGGAATTTTCAAATCTGCCTGCGGTATTCAAATACGACGGAGCGATCTTCCGTGAAATATGCGACATTTGTGCCTCGGACAGTATTACGGCAAACAAAGGAATACTCATCTCATCCGTTATCCTCAGGTGGTATAGCGAGCTTTATCCCCTAATGAACAAAAGCCCAAATATTATTATGGATATAAAAAAATATATTGATAACAATTATATGTATTCCATAACTGTAAACCGGATTGCAAAGCAAATGAATATGAGCCGATCATATCTTGCAAAAAGCTTCAAAGAGCATAGCGGCTTTTCGATTCACGAATATTTGACCTTTGTCAGAATGAACAAGGCTAAATATTATCTTGAAGCAAAGAAAAATGTAAGCGAAACAGCATATCTTTGCGGTTATACCGAGCCTTCAAATTTTTCGAGAATGTTCAAAAAGTTTTTTGGAGTATCTCCGCAATATTACAGAGAGAGCCAATCCGAATAAAGCGAGATATATCAAAAAAGATATATCTATATGCAGGAATAGACATTGCAAATTTCAAATAAGTGTGTTAAAATATTAACATATTTGTTGCAAATGCAATGTCTATTTTGCATATCGGAGGTAAATATGGCAGAAACAAGAAGACTTATCGACAGCGTTGAAACGCTGGAGGAAGCAATCGCACGCACAAGAGAAGCGCAAAGCAAATTTGCGCACTATACCCAGGAGCAGGTGGACAGAATTTTTCTTGCCGCCGCAAGCGCAGCCTCAAAGGCAAGGATCGAGCTTGCAAAGCTTGCCTATGAGGAAACAGGCATGGGTATTATCGAGGACAAGGTGATAAAAAACCACTATGCGTCCGAATATATTTATAATGCTTACAGAGATACAAAGACCTGCGGTGTTATCGAGGAGGATAAGGCTGCGGGAATTAAAAAGATCGCAGAGCCGATCGGACTTATTGCGGCTGTAATTCCCACAACGAACCCAACTTCCACCGCAATCTTCAAAACACTTCTGGCTCTTAAAACCAGAAACGGTATCATAATAAGCCCTCATCCGAGAGCAAAAAGATCCACAATTGCTGCTGCAAAGATAGTTCTTGAGGCAGCAGTTATGGCAGGTGCTCCCGAGGGAATAATCGACTGGATCGACATTCCGTCTCTTGAAATGACGAACACAATAATGAAGGAATCGGATATCATTCTTGCAACCGGCGGTCCCGGAATGGTAAAAGCCGCATATTCCAGCGGAAAGCCTGCACTTGGCGTAGGCGCAGGAAATACTCCTGCAATAATTGACGAGAGTGCGGATATAACTCTTGCAGTAAACTCGGTGATACACTCAAAGACATTTGATAACGGTATGATATGCGCTTCCGAGCAGTCTGTTATAGTTCTTGACAGCATTTATGATGCCGTGAAGGCAGAATTTGCCGCAAGAGGCTGCTATTTCCTTGATGAAGAGGAAACAAATAAGGTCAGAAGCACAATAATCATCAACGGTGCGCTCAACGCAAAGATAGTCGGTCAGAGACCTGTCACCATCGCTTCTCTTGCAGGCTTCAATGTTCCCGAGGGAACGAAGATCCTCATAGGTGAGGTTGAGAGCGTTGATCTTTCCGAGGAATTTGCCCATGAAAAGCTCTCTCCTGTTCTTGCAATGTACAGAGCAAAGAATATTGATGAGGCTATTGAAAAGGCAGAAAGACTTGTTGCCGACGGTGGCTACGGTCACACAAGCTCCATATACCTCAATGAAATGACAGAGGGTGAAAAGCTTGAAAAATTCAGTGCGAGAATGAAGACATGCAGAATCCTCGTCAACACTCCCGCAGCACAGGGCGGTATCGGAGATCTTTATAATTTCCGTCTTGCTCCCTCCCTCACACTCGGTTGCGGCTCTTGGGGCGGAAACAGCATTTCTGAAAATGTAGGAGTGAAACACCTTATCAATATCAAAACAGTTGCGGAAAGGAGAGAGAATATGCTTTGGTTCAGAGCGCCCGAAAAGGTTTATATCAAAAAAGGCTGCCTTGCCGTTGCTCTCGATGAGCTTAAGACGGTCATGGGTAAAAAGAGAGCATTTATCGTTACCGATAAGTTCCTTTATGAAAACGGATTTGTGAAGCCCATCACCGATAAGCTGGAGCAGATGGGAATAACACATACCTGCTTCTTCGATGTTGCTCCCGATCCCACACTCGCTTCCGCAAAGGCAGGTGCAGAACAGATGAAGACATTCCGCCCCGATGCAATAATTGCTCTCGGCGGTGGATCTGCAATGGATGCGGCAAAGATCATGTGGGTTCTCTATGAGCACCCCGAGGCAGACTTTATGGACATGGCTATGCGCTTCATGGACATCAGAAAGAGAGTTTATACATTCCCGAAAATGGGCGAAAAGGCATATTTCATCGCCATTCCCACATCTGCGGGAACAGGGAGTGAGGTAACTCCCTTCGCAGTTATCACAGATGAAAAAACAGGAATAAAATATCCTCTTGCAGACTATGAGCTTCTTCCCAATATGGCAATAATCGATACGGATTTCCATATGTCAGCACCAAGAGGACTTACAGCGGCTTCGGGTATTGACGCAGTAACTCATGCCCTCGAAGCATATGCTTCAATGATGGCAACAGATTATACCGACGGTCTTGCACTGAAGTCGCTGAAAACAGTATTTGAATACCTTCCGAGAGCATATGAAAACGGAAGCACAGATATTGAGGCTCGTGAAAAAATGGCAAATGCAGCAACGATGGCGGGCATGGCATTTGCAAATGCTTTCCTTGGAGTTTGCCATTCGATGGCGCACAAATTAGGTGCTTTCCACCATCTGCCTCACGGTGTTGCAAACGCCCTTATGATAAATGAAGTAATTCGCTTCAATTCTGCAAGCGTTCCCGCAAAAATGGGTACATTCCCGCAGTACGATCATCCTCACACAATGGCTCGCTATGCAGAGGTCGCAGACTATCTCGGTCTTGGCGGCAAAACCGATGAAAAGAAGGTTGAAAATCTCATAAAGGCTATAAATGAGCTGAAGGAGAAGATCGGCATCAAAGCAACGATCAAGGATTATGTTCCGGACGAGGCAGATTTCCTCAACCGACTTGATGAAATGACAGAGCAGGCATTTGATGACCAGTGTACAGGTGCAAATCCCCGTTATCCTCTTATGAGCGAGATAAAGGAGATGTATCTTAATGCATATTACGGAAAGAGCTTTAAGGAAAAAGCCCTTCCAACACTTAAATGAGGAGGAAATTTCATATGAAACTTGAAAATTTGACTCTTATTGCCGAAAGCCACGGTAAAAAGCTTTATCGCGATGGCGATGCTTGCATAAAAGTATTTGACAAAGAATATTCAAAGGCCGATGTTCTCAATGAAGCCCTGAATCAGGCTCGTGTTGAGGACACGGGGCTTCGCATAAACAAGATAAGATCGGTAGATATGATCGAGGGCAAATGGGCGATCATTTCCGATTTTATCGAGGGCAAAACTCTTGCAGCTCTGATGCAGGAGAATCCCGAGAAGAAGGAAGAATATCTTGAGCTTTTTGTTGATCTTCAGCTTCATGTGCATTCAAAGACAAGTCATAGACTCACAAAGCTCAAGGACAAAATGAGCGGCAAGATAGATCTTAGCGATCTTGACCCGACCACAAAATATGAGCTTCATGCTCGTCTTGAGGGTATGCCCAAGCACAAAAAGCTCTGCCACGGAGATTTTAATCCCTCAAATATAATAATTTCAAATGACGGCACACCTTATATTCTTGACTGGGCACACGCAACTCAGGGAAATGCATCGGCTGATGCCGCAAGAACATATCTTCTTTTCTGGCTTCAGAACGATATCGAGGGAGCAAAGAAGTATCTTGATCTTTTCAGCATCAAGAGCAATACTGCAAAGCAGTATATCCAGAAATGGATGCCTATCGTTGCAGCTTCACAGTCGGTCAAGGGCAATGAGCATGAGAGACAGTTCCTGCTCTCCTGGGTCGATGTTATGGATTACGAATAATATAGACCAATGAAAAAAGAGACTGATCAATTCAGTCTCTTTTGCAAACAGTAATTTGTCTAACAGTCGGAGACGGTGAAATTATACCCCAATGCTGTCGCATTGCCCTATGGGTTCGACTCCACTGCGTTCCGCTCAGGGTGACTGCTGTGAGATTATCATCCTTTAGCGTTCATAGATCCTTCACTTCGTTCAGGATGACGAGTATGGGGCTGATGTTTGTTTTTCTACATAAAACTCACAATAATTCTCCGTATAAACACAGATAAACAACAATAAAAATCCTCTTTTTAAAGTTTTGCTCAAGCTTTTTTAAAAGCTTGCGGGAGCCGGCAACGGTGCCGGTCGCCACCG
>JAFXAN010000108.1 GCA_017517035.1 Clostridia bacterium | reverse complement strand
TAAACAGTAATTTGTCGGTGAAGGAGTTTCGCCACTGCGGTGGCGACCGGCACCGTTGCCGGCTCCCGCAAGCTTTTAAAAAAGCTTGAGCAAAACTTTAAAAAGAGGATTTTTATTGTTGTTTATCTGTGTTTATACGGAAATTTTACGGAAATTTCATGTAGAAAAACTTAGCATCAATTTACTCTCGAGTCATTCTGAGCGTAGCGAAGAATCTACGAGCGCTAAAGGATGATAATCCCACAGCAGTCACCCTGAGCGGAACGCAGTGGAGTCGAACCCATAGGGCAATGCGACAGCATTGGGGTATAATTTCACCGTCTCCGACTGTTCGACAAATAACTGTTTACCATTCCAAACAGCAAAAAAACGGAGCTGACCATGTCAGCTCCGCTTTCACTATGCCTCCTCTTCGGCAATGTTTTTCTTTGCCGCAAGAGTTTTTTCTATCATCATGTCCTTGACCTTCATAAGCCTTGTGAGGTTTCCTCTCTCGTTTTCCTCAAGCTTCATCTTGATGCGTTTGATCCCCTCAAGATATCTGGGCATCATGATATATTCAAGAGCGTTTACACGGCGTCTTGTCTTTTCGATCTCTTCTGCAAGAAGCTGAGCAGTTTTTTCAAGCTCTGCCATTCTTACAAGCTCCTGCATCACTTCTCCAAGCTCTCGTACCGAAGAATCAAGCTCTCCCGAGGTGAATGCCATACCATAATTCATAGCACCGCTCTCTTCCCCGGTTCTGTAATCGAAAACAGGAACGGTCACGCTCATCATATTCTTATAGGAAACATCAAGGCTTCCCTCTTTTCTTGGCATGATGAGTGCTTCTCTCAGCATTTCGGGACTGCTCACCGCACTTGCCACCGAAAATGACCCATATGCCGCCGCAAGCCTTGCTTCAACCCGCTCACGCAGCTCCTTATCCTCTCTCACAACGATAAGGAACTGTCTCATAAGCTCGTCTCGCTTATCCTTGAGCAGCTTATGTCCTCGCCTTGCGGTTATATATCTCGTCTGGAGCTTTTTCATCTCCATTCTCGTTGGATTGACCTGTATATCTGCCACCTCTTGACTGCTCCTTTCGCAAAATTTTAAAGCAAAACTTCTTTATTTATCCCCGACCCAATATTTTTCAATAAGCTCGGGCTTGATTCGCTTCATTTCGCTTCTGGGAAGCAGAGCAAGCAGCTTCCATCCAAGATCAAGGGTCTCCTCAATGGTTCTGTTTTCATAGAAGCCCTGATTTATATATTCAGCCTCAAAGGCATCGGCAAATTTCGCATAAAGACGGTCAACCGGTGTCAGCGCAGCCTCACCGAGAACCACCATAAGCTCCTTCGCTTCTCTTCCTCTTGCATAGCTTGAGAAGAGCTGGTTCATAGTTCCCGAATGATCCTCTCTCGTCTTGCCCTCGCCGATTCCCTTATCCTTAAGACGGGAAAGAGACGGAAGGACATCAACAGGAGGCATATATCCCTTGCGGTACATTTCTCTTGAAAGAATTATCTGTCCCTCGGTGATATATCCCGTAAGGTCGGGGATAGGATGGGTCTTGTCATCCTCGGGCATGGAAAGGATCGGGATCATTGTGATAGAGCCTTCGCTTCCCATCTTTCTTCCCGCTCTTTCGTACATCGTCGCAAGATCGGTATAGAGATATCCGGGATATCCTCGTCTGCCCGGGACTTCCTTTCTTGCCGCCGAGACCTCACGGAGAGCCTCTGCATAGTTTGTGATATCGGTAAGAATAACAAGCACGTGCATATCGCACTCAAATGCAAGATATTCTGCCGCCGTCAGTGCCATACGAGGCGTTGAAATACGCTCGATCGCCGCATCCGACGCAAGATTTATGAAGAGAACCGTTCTGTCGATAGCACCTGTTTTCTTAAAGTCGGAGATGAAGAAATCCGCTTCCTCAAAAGTGATACCGATGGCGGCAAAAACAACCGCAAATTTGGAATCACCGCCTCTGACCTTCGCCTGTCTTGCGATCTGCGCCGCAAGATTTGCATGAGGCAGACCCGATCCCGAGAAAATGGGGAGCTTTTGACCACGAACGAGGGTATTAAGACCGTCGATGGTGGAAACACCCGTCTGAATAAATTCGGAGGGATAATATCTTGCCGCCGGATTTATTGGTGTGCCGTTTATATCGAGAGATTTTTCGGGAATGAGCTTTGCACCGCCGTCGATAGGCTCTCCCATACCGTTGAATACTCGTCCGAGCATATTTTTTGATACGGGAAGCTCAACTCCGTGACCCGAAAAACGAACCTTACTCTGCGCAAGATTAAGTCCCGCAGAGCTTTCAAAAAGCTGAACGAGAACATCTCTGCCGTTGACTTCAAGAACACGGCAGCGTCTCACCTCACCGCTCGGAAGCTCGATCTCGCCAAGCTCGTCATATTTAACGCCGTCAACCTGCTTTACAAGCATCAGAGGGCCGGCAACTTCTTCAATTGTTCTGTATTCACGAATCATTTTAGCCGTTCCTCCTTATATTTCGCTTGCGGCTTCTCTCACCGCACCATCTATCTCTGAAGCAAGCTCTGCTTCTATCTTATCAAATTCTGCCTTAAAGCCTTCATAGGGGATTCCCTTTGCTCTGCCTATCATCTCACGCACGGGAAGATCCGCAAGTTTCTGTACAGATGCCCCTTCACCAAGTGCCTTTCTCGCTCTATCCTCATAGGAGAAGATGAGACGGAGAAGCGCATACTGCTTATCAAGAGGAGTATAGCCGTCCACATCGTCGAAGGCATACTGCTGGAGGAAGTCCTCACGAATGGAACGGGCAACCTCAAGGGTAAGTCTGTCCTCTGCGGAAAGAGCGTCAACGCCAACAAGCTTTACGATCTCGTCAAGGTCGCTTTCCTCCTGAAGGGTCTTAAGGCTTCTTGAAGTAAGTGTCATCCAATCCTTTGCAATATTGTCCGCGCACCAATCAGAAAGACGGTCACGGTAAAGCGAATAGGAATTAAGCCAGTTTATAGCAGGAAAATGTCTCTTATATGCAAGAGACGCATCAAGTCCCCAGAAAACCTTTACTATACGGAGAGTTGCCTGAGTAACAGGCTCGGAAATATCACCGCCCTGGGGTGAAACAGCACCGATTGCGCTGAGCGCACCCTCTCTGCCGTCACTTCCGAGACAAACCACCTTACCTGCTCTCTCATAGAAGCCTGCAAGACGGGATGTAAGATAAGCGGGATAACCCTCCTCACCGGGCATCTCCTCAAGACGACCCGACATCTCGCGCAGAGCCTCTGCCCAGCGGGACGTGGAATCTGCGATAACGGCAACGGCATACCCCATATCACGGTAGTATTCCGCAATGGTGATACCGGTATAGATCGATGCCTCACGAGCCGCAACGGGCATATCCGAGGTGTTTGCGATAAGAACTGTTCTCTCCATAAGAGATTTTCCCGTTCTGGGGTCCTGAAGTTCGGGGAACTCACGGAGAACATCGGTCATTTCGTTTCCTCTCTCACCGCAACCGATATATACGACCAGATCAACATCGCTCCATTTTGCAAGCTGATGCTGAACCACTGTTTTTCCGCTTCCGAAAGGACCGGGAACACAAGCTGTTCCGCCCTTTGCGATGGGGAAAAGTGCGTCGATAGAGCGCTGACCCGTGATCATAGGCTCAGCAGGCGGCAGCTTTTCCTTATATGGACGGGAAACACGAACAGGCCACTTCTGAATCAGCGTTAAGCTCTCGGTGTTTCCGCCCTCGGTTTTGATTTTCGCAACGATATCGGTGACCTTATAGTCTCCGGAATTGATATGGACAACAGTTCCGCCCTTTTTCGGAGGAACCATGACCTTATGTCTTATGACCTCTGTCTCCTGCACATATCCGAGAACATCACCCGGCAGAACAACATCGCCCACCTTCTTTTCTGCCTCGAAATGCCATACCTTCGAGCGGTCAAGGGCAGGCTCGTCGATACCTCTAGTGAGATTTGAGCCTACCTTTTCACGGATAGTCTCAAGGGGTCTCTGAATACCGTCATAAATATTTGTTATAAGGCCGGGGCCAAGCTCCACCGAAAGAGGCTCGCCCGTTGAAACAACGATGTCTCCTCGTCCAACGCCCGCAGTTTCCTCATAGACCTGGATCGACGCCTTATCACCGTGCATTTCTATAATCTCACCGATAAGTCTCTTTTCGCCAACACGAACCACATCGAACATATTGGCTTCTCTCATGCCCTCTGCAACGACAAGAGGGCCCGAGACCTTCAGTATTTTTCCAACAACCTCTAAATTTTCCATAGCGGTCTTTACCTTTCTATGTTTTATTTATCATTTCCGAAAAGGATATCAGCACCGACAGCACGAAGCGCCGCCTCTCTGATATTCTCCATTCCGTAACCCGTGCTGCCGTCTTTTCCGGGAACGGATACTATTGCCGGCAGGGGCAAATCCTTATATTTTTCGATCTCATCCTCGATCTGCTTTGCAATATTCTCGGTTACGAAAAGAACAGCAAATTCTCCGCCCTTCACGGCACTCCTCAGCTTCAGTCTTGCTTCATCCGCTGATGAAACATCATAAACCGCAAAGCCCAGAGCCATAAAACCGAGAACACTGTCACGGTCTCCGATTATTCCTATCTTATACATAGCCGAGCCTCACTCTATCACGAATTTTTTCGCCCGAAAGTCCCGCACGCTTGCCTGCCAGGATTATGCGGAGATTCTTCACCTCATATTCCACAGCAACAAGATAAGCGCAGAGAAGCGGCGCACCGAAGGGAAGCGATTTTGTTGTCCTTACCTTCTTCATATAGATATCATCGCATCTTCTCTCGATCTCTGCAAGAGAAATTTTGCCGCCATCGTCAAGAAAAGCGGAAAGTGAGCTATATTCACTGCCCGAAAGCAGCATTGCAATTTCATTTTCGCTTCTCGAATCATATAGCTTCATTCTGTCAAGATATCCGCCCTCGATAAGCGATCTCTCCAGCACATCTCGCTCGGAAAGTCCTCCGCCCATACGAATGATCCTTATGCACATCATAATATTTGTGAGATCTATCTTCATTCTCACAAGATCATATGCAAAATCGTCGCTTCGGGCAGCATCGAGCATATCACGATAGCAAGCCTTATCGAGAATTATATCAATAAGCTGCGGATCACCACTTTTTGCATATGCTTCAAAGGCTTCCTTTGCCGCCTCGCTCATATGCTTCGGCAGAGCTGAAAAATCAAGATCCCTCGGCATCGCAAGTATTTTATCCACTGTCACAGCTCCGAATGGGAAAAGCATTTCTGAGCAGTCTGTTTCTCTGAAATGGCATTTCAATGCCGCCTTTATATTATTGCAATCATAGCTATACCGCAAAAATGATGCAATATCTTCGCTCGGAGAAATCTCGGCAATAAAGGAATATGCACTTCCAAGATATGCACTAAGCCTGTCCGAGCTCCCCTCGGGGGCAGAAACAGAGCCGATAAGAGCCTCGATCTCGGATGAATCCTTTGCATTTATGGCACTCTCTGTTTTATCTGCGCCAATAAGGCGGTTTTCCGCCGCACGAACTCTTGCAGAAGCAAAAAGATAATCGGTTTCCTTAGTCTTTCGTGTGCCCATTTGCCCCTCTCCTTTCATTTTTATTTCTTATCCTCAAATGAGAAGAGCAAGCTACTGATCTCACCCTCAAGACGCTCTCGAAGCTGCGCAAAAACGGTTTCGAGAGAGCAATTGCACTCGGTTCTTCCGAATCTCACTATAACTCCGCCCTCAATATCGGCAGTATCCTCGGCAATGACAAGCTTCTGCAGCTCGTCACGGCTCATTTTTCCGATGACTATTCTTCCAACGCCGTCAAGGATCTGACCCGAAAGCTTTTCTCTGTCATTCTTATTGAATATCAGCTCATATTTTTCGGGAAGGAGCGCTTCCTCCTCACCGTAAAGAGCCACATTTGTTTTTTCTGTTTCGATCTGCTCAAGGACTGCATCCGCAACAAAGCGAGCTACAACCTCGCAATATTTTTCCTCGGGAAGATTCAATATTTCCTTATATGCACTTTTGAAAACCCTGTCGGTAGCTTCTCTTCTTGCTGAAAGCAGAATATTTCTCTTCTGCATTGCCGCAGTGGATTTTGCTCTTGAAACGATGCTTTCCGCATCCTTTGCTGCCTTTTCCTCAAGCTCCGCCTTGATCTTCTCGCATTCGGCAGATGAAGCAAACATTATCTCTGCGCATCTTTCCTGCGCTCCCGATATTATCGCCGCCGCATCCGCTTCCGCCTCGGAAATGATCTTGCCCGTTATCTTTTCAATACCGGTCATCCCTGAAATCTCTCCTTATGCACCGGGTGTGAAGAAAAGAACGGGAAGCAGAGAAATGAGAAGTGCAAAAATTGCGTATGTTTCAACAAGTGCGGAAGCTGTGATAGCTTTACCCAACTCATCCGGATGCTTACCGATAAGATTTATGCCTGCTGCCGCAACTCTTGCCTGTTTAATAGCAGAAAAATATCCTACTATTGCAATGGGGAATGCCGCAACGAAAAGCAGCGCACCCTCGCCAATTGTAAGACTTGCAGGTGTTCCGAGCAATCCGATTTTAAGAACGATAACGAAAGCAGTGATCAGACCATAAATACCCTGTGTTCCGGGAAGAGCCTGAAGAATAAGTGCCTTACCGAATTTTGAAGGATCCTCCATTAAGAGGCCGGCACTTGCCTCGCCCACCATACCAACGCCCTTTGCGCTGCCCATACCTGCAACGATAACAGCAATAGCCGCACCTGCAAGTGCCAAATTGTTACCTGTAAAAATACTTGATAAAAAATCTGCAAAAGTCATAATTTTTGTTCTCCTTTTAATTATTGTTCTGTTGTATATTTATCGGAAGGCTCCGAGGGAGTGAAGGGCTTGCCTCCGTCCTCAAAGAATTTTCCGAAAAATTCGATATATTGAAGTCTGCTGGTATGAACGAATGTGCCGAGTACATTGATAACAAGATTCAAAAGATGTCCAACTATGAAAACCAGGACCATCACTATAAATCCCATAACGCTCGGTCCTCCCATCGTTCCCATGGTGTTGATGACCTGAGCGATTACGCTTGCCGCAAGTCCGAGAGCCAGTATTCTCGAATAGGAAAGAAGGTCCGCGACATAGTTCACCGCTCCATAAAGAGCAAGCAAGCCCTTTGCCAGCTTCATGATCACATTCTTTTCATGTCTGCCGCCTGTGAGCACGATTGATGCAACTCCTGCAAGTGCCACATATTTTCCCCAAGGGAAAAGAACCATAAGTCCTATCCCCGCAAAGGTCAGCCACCATGTGAAAATATCGCAAAAAGCATCAATCCATTGTCCCTTTCGGCAGAGAACATAGAACTGAACCGCCATTCCGGCAATAAGATGGACTGCACCCATAGCGAGTGACAAAATGAGGAAGCTCATCGGATCTGCCATGGGGTCGAAGAGCACCGCAGTTTGCATTGTTGTGCTTGCGCCCTCAACTCCAAGCATATATTCGGAAAAGGCCTGAGGCAGATTTCCGAAATACGCCCCGAAAAGAACACCCATTATCATCGAAGAAATTCCGCAATATCCGAACATTGCAAGGAAATTTCTCATTCCCTTCCTCGGATTCAGCAGCTTCAGCGCACCGAAGCAGCCTACCACCAGAATAAATCCGTATCCCACATCCGCAAACATAAGTCCGAAGAGGATGAAATAGAAGATACTCATTATAAAGGTCGGGTCATATGTGCCGTATTTGGGATAGGAATACATTCCAAGCACCCATTCAAAGGTTCTTGCAAAGAAATTGTTACGAAGAAGCACCGGAGGCTCTTCATCCTCGGAAGGATCTTCTATCTCAAAGGCACAATTGAATTTTGAAAGCGCCCCCGAAACTCTTTCACTTTCGTTTTCGGGTATCCATCCGCAAAGATGAATACATTGCTCGGTGGATGATAATTTTTTCTTTGCTTTTTCCGAAACAAGCCTCGTGTTTTCCGCATCATAGAGGATCTCAATATATTCGATATCCTTTGCAAGCTCACGAAGTCTGTTTTCGGCTTCATCCATAGCTCTTTCCGCTGAAGCGATCGCCTTTTTTCGCTCCGCTATCAGCTTTGCCGCATTGCCCTCGGCTCCCTCAAATGGCACACGAAGCATTCCTGCGCCTCCGAGCCTTCGCAAAGCCTCATCCAAAGCACTCACATGAGCTGTCAGCGCATAGCAAGCAACACTTTTATCGCCGCCGACCCGCTCAAGATAAGCCTCAACATCAAGAAGAAGCTCATTGATTTTCCCCTCCTCGACCGATGGTGGAAGAGTTACGGGAATTGTGACTGTTTTTTCCGTTCCCGAATAGTTAAAGGGAAGGTCATATTCCTGCCATGGTTCAAGAGAAGCAAGAGCCGCCCTTTCCTTTGCCAAAGCTCCCTTCAGCTCTTCTTTTTTTGCAAGAATCTCGTCAGTCTCTCCCACGATCGCAACCGCCTTTGCATAGCTGCCATCGCTTCTGAATTTATCAAGCCTGACCGATATTCTCGCCGCCCCGAGACCTTTTTTTCTCTCGCTGTATTTCGAGAGTGCTTTAAGGCATCGAACCGCTCCTGCGATATTATTTTCGATCTCGGCAAAGCCCCTCTCCGCATCTCCCGGAGATAACGATCCATCCTCGATCTCGCTTTGCTTAATCTCAACACACCGCAGTCGCATAAGGCGATGGAGAAGCTTGTCCGCATCTCGTTTATGAGCAAAAACGGAAAGCTTTTTCATTTTTACAACTGCCATATATTCTTTCCTCTGCTCCCTTTCTCAGCCTTCGATTATTTCCCAAACTATCTTTTTAACTGCCGAAAGCGTTTTCATATCTGCCTTTGCAAGAAGCTCATCAGCTTCCGCCTCCGCTTCTGAAATGCTTTTTTCAATAAGCCCATCTGATTTTTTCCGCATTGCTTCAAGAGTGCTCTTAAGCTCCTCGCCCGTGATCCTTTCGGTTTCGGCACGAAGGTCAGAAGCATTCTTTTCGGCTGATGCGATCATAAGAGAGGCATTCTTCTCGGCCTCCTCAATTATCTCTCTTGCCCTCTCCTCTGCTTCCCTTATTTTAGCCATTGCTTCTTTTGACATTCTTATAACCATGGCTTTCTCTCAGAAAGCCTTCCTTTCTTTGGGAATTGTGGCAGGTTTTGCTCGCAAAATCGATGATGTTCAGCCATCGAAAGCCACAAAACCATGTCTGAAAATTTATTTTCAGACTTTCTCCTTTCGGGTCAAAATGCACGGGGCGAAAATTTTTCCGCCATTATAAAACCATATATATATAATACCATATTTCTCCTACATTTTCAAGGCATCAAACCAAACTTTGTATATTTTTACCACTGTTCATTTTTTAACAATCTTGCCCTTTCTCAAAAGAGCTTTTTTTATGCCGTTTTCACTCATCATATATGCTCCCTCAACATTCCAAAAATGTACATTTTCAACATAAAACAGATTTTCCGATGCCCTTCTGAGAGACACAGAAATGGTGACTTTCAGATATTTTTCTTCGATTTTTTCACTGCGGCAAAGCAAAGAATAATTATATCGTTTGAAAAATGCAGATGATGCCGCTCTTTCATTTCTTGCCGTCTCAAAAGCCTTTTTGGTTATGTCGCCGAGCTTATCCCCGTCCCGCGAAACGGCTTTCAAGATCAATGATTCATAGAAGCGAGTGATTTTTTCCGAAATGCCGTCAAATCCCTCAATGCTATATGTAATTCTGAGAATTTCAGTGCCAAAATATCTGAGCGATTCGCTTTTTGCGCCCATGTTCATTCTCTCACCGCCTGATTTTGATTTTGGTTTTATTATATGCATGAAAAAAATATTTATGCCATATGTAAAACGGGGCTGATGATTGGTTCCTCACAATCGCAAACAAAAAGCCGTGATCGCAATGATCACGGCTTTTGATTATCTATTAAACTGTCGTCCGAAATGTACATTCCAGCCTGCAAGGAACTGTGCAAGAAGAACAGCGTCCTTTACATCAACAAATCCGTCTCCGTTGCAGTCTGCCGCATCATCAGATATGACAACACCCCATCCTGCAAGGGACTGTGCAACTATAACAGCATCCTTGACATCAATCTCTTTATCTCCGTTTGAGTCTCCGGAAACATCGTCCTTAATGCTTATCTCGCCCGAAACAAGATTGAACTCAAGCTCCTCAAGAGCCTGATTTGTCACAGCTTCAAGGCAAACAGCTTTGATTCCGTAGTCTCCCACCGGTGCATCTTCCTTTGTCTCGAATATCAAAGTAAGCAAAGTTCCGTTTGTATTATAGTCGCTCGTTCTTTCCCATATGAAGCATTCGGGATTCTCTTCAGAATCCGGGGTCGCCTTCCACTGGGTAGAGCATTCATATCCCACAAGAGTCATAACGCTTCTGTTATAATCGAATCTGAAAGCCATTTTGGAAAATCCGCTGTTATTTGTCACATCAAATGTAACTCTGACCAGATTTCCGGCAATAACATTCGCATCTCCGAACTTAAAGGTAAGCGCATTGAGGTCTATCGGCTTTTGGCTTACCTTCAGAGCACATTCGGCAACCTTTCCGCCGTCCTCTGTTATAGCCATGATCGTTGCATTTCCCGCCTTCTTTGCAGTAACAACACCGTCTATGACCGTTGCAACATCCTCATCGGTGGATCTCCATATTACATTCTTGTTCGTTGCATTTTCGGGAGCAACCGTTGCGTTAAGCGTGAACGCCTCGCCTTCGATAAGCTCCTTTTCGGAGATATCGAGAGAGATGCCTGTCACAGGAATGATCTTCTCCTTGACGGTCAGAACACACTCGGCAGACTTTCCGCCATCCTCGGTTATGGCTGTGATCGTTACTCTTCCCGCTTTTTTCGCAGTTACAACACCACCGATAACCGTTGCAATGCTCTCATCGGAGGATGTCCAAACGACATTCTTGTTCGTTGCATTTTCGGGAGCAACCGTTGCGTTAAGCGTGAACGCCTCGCCTTCGATAAGCTCCTTTTCGGAGATATCGAGAGAGATGCCTGTCACAGGAATGATCTTCTC
>JAFXAN010000107.1 GCA_017517035.1 Clostridia bacterium | reverse complement strand
CAGCCCGTTTGGCATCTGGCATATTTGACACCCGTCAATGCAAGGGGATCATAGCACCTCTCGGGCTTAAACAGCTCACGGTCAAGGCATTCAAAGCCTATGCTTACATAAGAATCTTCAATTTCCGATGATGAATATGTTTTGATTTTACCGATTTTTCTCATTTTTCCGTGTTTAACTCTTTTCACTTATCTGTTTTTTCTTTTTTGACACTATGATTACAATAACTGCCGCAATAATAACCGCAATTACAGGCACAATTATTATAATCGGATTCATTCCCATATCGCTTTTTTCAATGAAATTTATAACAAGCTTTGATTTTTCTGCATCTTCACTGTCGCTATGGATAGCTTCGGTTTCTGTAGAAGCAGAAGTTATGGCTTCTGTTGAATCAACGCTGTTTTCTTCACTCGGAGCCGTGCATTTAACAGCCTTCGGTTGCTCGGATGTGATATCGAAAAAGTCAAGTCCGTTTTCATTTGCGAAATCCTCTGCGGCAGATCCGGGAACACCGTAAATATTTGCAAGATTTTCGTTTTCTCCAAAGACCGAATCACCGATTTTTTTGACATTTTCTCCAATAACAACATTTGCAATCAGATAAGCTTCCGAAAAAGTCCAGGAAAACAGCTCTCCGATTTTTCGTAGATCAAGAGTTCCCTCAATCGGCTCGGTTCCTCTTACATATAATGACCTAAGAGAAGTGCATTTTTCAAAGGCACCGTTAAGGATAACAAAATCCGACCGTTCGGGTATTTCAACCGTCTCAAGATTTGTTGCCTGACAAAAAGTGTATTTTCCGAGCGTTGAAATGCCGTCCTCAATAACAAGATGCTTTATTTTCTGCTTTATTGAGAACCAAGGCGCATTCTTCGAGCCTCCGCCATAATAATTTACAATATCGTCAACAACGCCAACACCTTCAATGGTGAGAGTTCCCGTTGCCTCATCAAAGCTAAAGCATGCTCTCTTTCCACATTTGGGAAGTGAAGGATCAATATAAACATAATTATCGTACTTTTCGGAAGGATCGTTGATGTTTATCAGATTACAATAATTGCTTTTACAGTATTCTTTAAGAGTATCGCTGATCTCCGAATTATAGATAGTCATTACCGACATAGGCAGAGAAAAGCTGAGAGACTGAACCTCACTGTGAACAACTATCTCAGTTATCAAAGAACCCGCAAAGCAATCCTTCAGTTTCTTTATCTTGCTAAAATCCGCCCTGCCCTCAACCCTTTCGGTTCCGTCTCTCCAAATCGTTGTAAGATTGGGACAGTCCTGAAAGGCTCCGGCATCAATCTGACTTATCTTTCTTCCGAGACGAACATCCTTAAGAGAGGGATATCCTTTAAATGCGCCCCCGGTCACCTTTGAAATATTGTCACCGACAATAATATGCTCGATCTCATCCTTAAACTCAACCCAGTTGTTATCAATGCAGTTTGATAAGGCTCCGGTCTCATTATAATTTGCTGTTGCTGACACAAATTCAAGCGTTTTGGTATCTCTGTAATAAGCCCACCATGTGTCAACTATAACTGTTGCTTCATATTTTTTTGACATATAACCGAAGGCTGTTGCATCATCAGGCTGAAAATTTTTTACGGGAGCACTGGATTCTCCAACATCCTCCTCTTTTGGCAGCTCAAGAGCCAAAGCTCTTGTTCCCTCCGTAATTTCTCCTGTTTCGATATCAACAAAAGTAAATCCGTTTGCCAAGGCAAATTCTTCTGCCTTTGATCCTGAATATGCTTTGATCGCAGGAAATCCTTTGTTGCCAAGGAAAACATCCTCAGATGCAAACGATGTGTCCTTACCGAGAACTGTCAGTGTCTGAAGATAATTAAGACCTCGCATGCTTTTGTTTAAAAAAGATGCTACTCCTTCGGGAATTTCAAGGTCTGTTATCCTTGCACCCTTCAAAAATTCCGCAGGCAGATCGCCTTTTAGTGCGGGATTAAGCTTGACTTTTTTGATCCCGGGGGTTCCGTCAAAGCAGTAAGGATCAAATTTGGTTATATAGCTGAAATCGAAGGTCCCTTTCTCTTTTTCGGTTCCTCTTACATAAAAGGTGTGGATCGAATATGTACACTCAAAGGCTGCATTTCCGATATGCACAAGTGAGGTGGGTACTTCAACCTCCTTCAAGGTTATAAGTGCCGCAAAACCGCTTACGCTTGTTATTCCGTCACCGATAATAAGCTTTGTTGCCCCCTCATATGTGGGATTTGCTTTGTCCCACTTGGCACTTTGCCCTGTTACAGGGTCTTTGCTTGTGATTGATGTAGTCTTTACATTCTCTGTGGCATCAGGATCTATCTCAAATGTAAGGACACCATCCTCTGTCATAGTATATTTAATATTTGTTGGCTTTCCAGTGGAGCTGAGAGTATAACCGCTTGAGGGTGTTGCAGCATTTACAGCAAGCACCGAGACGGCTATCATCAGCACCGAAAACAAAGCCGCAAAATATAATTTGTAACTGTTTTTTTGCATAAAATCCAACTCCTGTATAAATAGCACCAGAAACGCTTAATAGTTTATGCTTCTTGAAGCAGCTCTGCCAAATCCTGTAACTACGATACGGTTATCCTCAGTTATTGTTATAACACAAAAGCTGTTTTCATTTGGTGTTCCGACATCTGCCTTGTTTTCAACACTATCGGTTTCGATGGAGATGGAGAAAACCTCGTCACTATAGGATTTGCTTGCATCATAGTCAATATTATTCACATTCCAGAAGGATCCGTTGACAGATGCCCAAACACGGGTATGATCCTGATGCCAGTGTCCTCCAACGGTGAATATCGCACCGTCAAACGGTGTGTCAAATTCATAGACCTTATTTTCTATTCCCTGAGGATTACCGCAAGTGAGGATGTTTTTATTTGCGCTGGTGCTCATCAGATCACCTATCGTAACATCATAGCCACCGGAAAAAGCACAAAGGAGCTTGAAAAATTGCCACTGCGATCTGTTTTGCTCCTCGCTGTTTCCAAACATATGACCTATGATGACAATATCATATCCATCTGGAGCAGTACAGAGTGCATCATATACAAAATTATACTGTGTTGGGAAAACCGCATTCCAAAACATCTTGTCAAAAAGGTAATATTCAACAATACCGCAATTACCAGTGTTGAGAGTAATAAATCTGATCTTATTATCCGCATCGTCAAAATAATAGTGTTGCTTTGCCCATGCGATAAACTCTTTTTTGAGATATTCCTCCGTAAGACCGAACTCTTCCGCGACCGTATAGTCAAGAGAGTCTGCAAGCTTTACCATAGCATTGTCAAAAACAACACCCGGTCTGCCCTCAAGAGGGGCATAACCGATCTCATATATCTTTGTATCGGGAAGAAGATATTTATATGCAATGCTTTTTTCCTCCTCACTTGTAAGGTCATCATTGAAGGAGGAAACATAGTTTGCATCATGGTTTCCGACGGCAAAGAATGCGTCATATCCGAAAACATCGTGAAAATATTCTCCAACTGTCAACTCAAAGAACTGCTCTGCCTCATCAGCAGTATCCTCTCCGCTATAGGGATCCCCAAGATTGAACACCTTATCAATACCTGTTCTCTTTCTGACATATTGAATAAGCTCAGGAGCCTTTCCCGTATTTCTTTCGCCGTTACTCTGATAGTGGGTATCGGTATATGCAATAAAGGATTTTCCCTCGGGAATGCTTGCAATCTTTTCCTCAATATGTTCCTCCCAATAGGCATCTATCAAGGGAAGATCATATATCACATTCTTACCGAAAACAAATGCCGAAACATTGCTTCTGTCATCATAATCAATGCCGAGATCGGTAAGAGCGGTTTCCGCTTCGCTTGCTGTGAGGTAAATTGCAATGACCTTATCGGTGTTTATGGGGTCTGTAAAGGTGTATGCTGTGATATCAGCATCGGTTGTGGTAACCTCGGTCTTTTCACATGCGTTGAGAGTACCCCAAACAGGATCATTCTCATCCATGGAAACACTTATAACCTTATCGGAAAGCATTCCGAGGGTTGTCTTATAGAGAGAAATGGTGTCATATCCATAAGCATCTTCATGTGTGAAAAGAACATAATAATTTCCATCCTTTTCCCAGATCTCATATCCTACGGAAACGAGCTCTGCCTTGATCTGATCTTCGCCTATGAAATTAACGATAGTTACACTGAAATGTCTGTTGCCATTAGCAAGATCTACGGAATTATTTACATAGTTTCCATTCTGATAAATGGGAGTTTTAACGATGCTTGCATCATTAGGTGTTACAAACTCTCCCCCCTCAAGCTTAAGAACAGAATCATCTGCACCGTAGCTCTGGGAATAATTAGCCCAGGTTTTAGCGGCAGCACTGAGAGTACCGTATTCAATGAGGTCGTAGCCCGAAACTGCAGACTTATCAAAGATAAAATGAGTACGGAGACCGTTCTTTGCGGTTGTTCTTACGGAATAACCATCAATGCTCATACCGGTCTTGTAGAATGCAAATGCTGTGGATGTTGCAACACCGCCTTCTGCAAGAGTGGTGTTTATAGCATCAGCATCTTCAGCACTCTGCGTGTAGATAACAAGACCCTTCACACCGTTTACACTGCCTGCGGTAATGATAGAAGAAGGAGCAAGGAGGTTGATCTTGCGAAGAGACGTGCAGCCAAAAAAAGCATCATCTGCAATGCCTGTTACAGAAGCGGGGATCGTAAGCTCCTTAAGGGATGTGCAGTTATAGAACGTATTTGCAGTAATAGAATAAGCTTTGTCCGGAAGGATCACGGACTTAACAGCTCCGCAATCGTAGAGCAGATTTTCAGTAAGCTCACTCAGCTGAGTCTCGCTCAAAGAGGCGGAAAGACTTGGAAAATGAACAACATTATTCTGTTTTGCTGCTTCTTCTCCGCACCAAACGGTCGTAAGTGCATCACAGTTGTTGAAAAGATAATATCCGTCTCTGATCTCTATACGAGGCATCTCATTCTTGAAATGAACCTCCTTAAGAGACGGCCAGTTGTCAAAAAAGCTGTAGTTATATGTGCGGATCTTTCCAAAGCTATCTATATATGCCTTCACTGCGTAATTCTTATATGCATTGATGAAGGTCTTTGCATATTCTGCTGTAAACTGATATGCCCAATCGGGAGTTACCTCGGGATTATTAAGGAACGACACTGTTTGTGTTTCGGGATCATATGTCATAAGTACATTGGCGTCCGAATCCGAAACGAGGGTATGATTTGTATCATAACTGTTTTCAAGCGCAAATGCATGAGCGGTAGATCCAATAGGTGCCCATATTGCCTCAAGTGCCGTGCAGTTTTCGAAAGCATCGGATGCTATAGATGTAATGTTATTACCAAAGGTGATCTCCTTAAGTGAGCTGCAGCCCGCAAAAGCCTGTTTTTCGATGGTTTTTCCTGCACTTGTGGCTGTGGGATAGTTAAAGCTTTTAAGACTTGTGTTATTCATGAACGAGCCATACAGAAGCTTTGATGTGCTTGCACTTCCGAAATTTACATTGCTTTTAAAGATATATTGCTCAATGGCGGAGCAGCCTGCAAAGGTATATTGGGAATTTGTAAATCTGATACGCGCGACATTTGAAAAATCCGCAGTACCCTTTACAATATCGCTTCCTCTTGTATACACGGTATGGAGCTTTGCCATGTTCTTGAATGAGCCGAATCCAATGGCGGTAGTAAGTGTTGTGGGAAGCTCGACCGCCTCGCAGGGTGCTGCTATAAAGCAAGCTCCGTATAATTCGTTTATTCCCTCGGCTATCGAAATATATTTCAGACTTGAAAACAGTGTTGGGTTTTCGATATAATACGGAAGGTATTTTTCTGCACCGCTCGAGTTTGCATAACCGTAATAGGTTCCACTTGATGTGGGGTTGCCCTGTCCCTTCATATGAGAGGTCAGCCGTGCCGATGAGCTTACAACGCAGCTCGTATTTTCTGCAGGGGCATTCTCGTCGATAAAGAAATAGAGTGTCCACTCGGGATCGGCTGTTGTTCCGATGTTGTGATATTCCCACTTAACATTACTGTATTCATTATACTTGTTTATAGTACAATAACCGCTGACAGTATTGTCATCCGCCTCGGGCTTTCTGTCCCATATTGAGGGATAGAGGTTGTTTTCACTTGCCCAAATCTGCAGAGGAGTACCGATACTTGCAATGAGTCCCTTGAAGGCTTCAAGTCCTTCAAATGTATCGTCTGCAACTGTAACAATAGTATCATCTGCTCTTACCCATTCAAGAGCAGTGCAGCCACTGAACATACTTGCATTAAGACTTCCTTCAAATCCGGATGCCTTTGGAAGAATAATGCTTTTTAAAGCTGCACAGTCCTTAAAGGTGTCGGTCAGAACCTTTGTGGGATCATCGCTTGAGCTGATGGAAACACCACTGAAGTTTGCACAGCCCTCTATTTTGTTGGCATCGTCTACGAACCATACGGTATTCAGATTTGTGCATCCACTAAACATGCCGCTGATTTTTCTAATTCTCGTGGGGCGGTCAAAATATACACTTTCAAGTGACGGCATATCAGAAAACGGCCATGAATTACTTGAATCTGCAACAACATCATCAAATTTGCTGAAAACAAGGTGCTTGGTTTTTGCCTTGTGCTCGGAAACAAAGTTCATAGCATCGCTACCCTCGGGAAGAGTCAAGGTCGTCCACCAGTTAATGGATGCATCCTCTTTTCCCGCAAAGGAAATTGTCATAGTTGAGCTTGTGTCATCAAACACAATCTTTATTTGTTGCTTTGTTGTGGTTGAAAGCTCATAGGTTTCCGCATTTGCCATTATAGCAAGCACCATAACAAGCATTGCAATAAAAGCTGAGAAAACTGCAAATTTCTTCAATATTCTTTTCATTTTGAATCCTTCCTTTTCTCTTATTTATTTGCTTTATATCAGTCATAAAGCAGCTTATATGTATCCTCAAGCGTCAGATACACATCATTTTCGTAAAAGAGCTCTGCTTCACCCATATTCCACATTGACATTTTATTCTCATTCGAGCTGTGCCAAAGCAGTAAATAAGCCATTTTGATGTTGTCATCACGTATCTCCGTGATAAGATCATCAAGGCTTGAACAGGTGAATTTATATTCTTTTGACACCGCAAAATCTGTCAAAATATTTCCCGTCGGACCAAATTCCGCAAGAGAGAAAATCTTCTTGGTCTCGGAAAGAGTGTTTGAGGCAATTGATAGCAGATTATGTCCGGTATAAGAGGAGGTGTACCAGTCACAAGCAACAAGATCACAGTATTCATCACCCGGATAACAGTACATCAGATCCGACGAACTGCTGTCTACATTCGGACTGTATTCCCAGAGCATACTTGTTATTCCTCTTTCGATCACCAGATAGTCATAGATATATATCCAGAATTTCTTTGCATATTCCCGGGGCAGTCTTTCACCGGTCTCACCGTTTGTTATGCAGAACCAAAACCAGTTTCCGTTCATTTCATGAAGAGGTCTGAAAATTACGGGCATTCCGTTGTTATGAAGAACCTCAAGATAATCTCCAATCTCTTTAAGCTGATTCATAAATGCTTCGTTTACGGCAGTTCCTTCGGTAAACAGATCATCCCATTCCTTTGCTCCTCCGATAACTCCTCTATAGCCCTTTGATGGATCAACGGGATTTGTCAGATGAATGGAAAAGGTTGCGATACCGCCTTCGCGTGCAAACTGAACAAAATCATAAAGATCCTTGACTCTTTGATTAATAGTTGTCTTTTTGGTGGCAACAATGTCAAAGCCAATCATAGGAACATCAACACCGCAGTTTTTTAAATATCTTGATCTTTCGTTTTCAACTGTTTTTCCGCTTCCGCCGTATGTCTGCTGTGCAATGATAAGTCGGTCATTGTCCTCATAGACCTCACCGAGAACATTCAGCAGCTTTTCCTTTGTGTAAACGGGAGTATGCTCAAGCTTAAATGTCTTGTTCATTTTTTCGGATATATTCAGATCTCTCGGTCCTTTGATCTCATTCTTTTCCACATCGAACATGAGCATATCGGAAATGAAATAGTCAACACAGTCATGAATTGTCACATAATTTGCAAAAAAGATGACGTTTCCGTTTTCAACGGTTACGGAATGTGATGAAAAATCCGTATTTGTGTCCTTCAGCAAAATGTATTTTCCGCTATCAAGGTCAAAATCCTCGGCAGCAACGACCTTTAGTGTACAACCGACAGAAGAAATTGCTTCCGCAAGCTCTTCCGCTGCTGATATATCATAAAGATCGGCAACAATGGTATAATCTGATATCGGATTTCCATCTATCTCAATGCTGTTATAAATCTCCGTGCTCTCACCTCTGTAGCCATCATCTGTAGGAGCCTTGAGGGAGTTTTCAACTATGAGATATTCAATAACAAAATCAACACCCTCTGCAACAGCACGCTCAGAGCCGCCGAGAACATATATTTTGGTGTCTATCATGTTGATATAATATTCACAAAAGCCGAGCTTCTTCTCATCCCCAATGGCTTCACTGCGAAGCGTTTCACCGATGATGATCTCCTTTGCCCTTTCTTTTGAAGAATCTGTTGTGACCTTAACCTCAGCCCCTGTTTTTTTGTAAAAAGCGGTGCAAAGATTACTTGCAGCCTCCTTTATCACTGGGGAAGCATTCTCACTTCTGACAATTGTGTAAGATTTGAGATCTGTTATAGTATTCACCACAAGGTCAATCTCGTTGGGATCGCCTTTGCCACATCCGGAAAAGAGCAGTAAAGCAATCAGCAAGATAGAAAGTAATATTATCCTTCTCATTTTAGCCTCCATATATTGAGTAAAAATTTCCTGCTTTTATTATACGGCAAAACAAAAAAAATGTAAATGCAACATGCAAGCAAAATTATGCAAAAAACGGGCAATCCACTTGACTTTTCTGCAAAACCTTGGTATACTTTAATCGGAGGTGATCCTTTTGATTATTAACCCATCAAATATCAGTGCTGTTATAAAGCTTGCATTTTCTTATACACCCAAGCTGTTAGATCACAGTGTAAAAAGATTGCGCACCGGAATCCTTTATATAGTAAGCGGAGAATATTTATATACATGGGAAGGCTCGTCCTTTTTGGCACGCTCGGGAGATCTGATATACTTGCCAACATATAGCGTTCCTTATAATTACAAGGTAAAACCTGTAGGAGATGAGCCTGTTCAAGCCATGCAGGTAGAGCTTGAGCTAAACGATATCTACAGCGGAAAGCCTATTGTATTTTCAAATTGTCCTGTGCTGATATCCGAGCATGACAATAGCCTCGTCAGAGATTGCTTTGAAAGAATAATCTCTTGTCAGGGCAAAAAAGATTCGGTATCTCAGTTCTTGATACATTCGGAGCTTTATAAGCTGTTGGCAATATGTATAAAATGTACAGATGATAATCAACTTGTATTCTCACATCGAGTCATTGCTCCTGCTCTGAATTATATTCATGAAAATTACAGAAGGGAGTTTTCGGTATCCGACCTTGCAGAGCTTTGCCATATCAGTGAATCTCAGCTGAGAAGAAAGTTTATAAAAGTTACCGGAAAATCCCCCATAAAATATAAAAACGAATTGATATTGAATGATGCCTACCGTTTTTTGTCAGACGGAGAGATAGGAATAGGAACAATAGCAAACATTCTCGGCTTCTGCGATAGCTTTGCTTTCAGCCACTTTTTCAAAAAGATGACGGGATTTTCTGCAAGCACTTATAAAACGAACGCCGCAAAGCAGAAATTGAACAGCTGATAATCATTATGTGACATTTACGCAAAGAACCTCTGCCGCTTCGGCGGACTCTGTGCGTTTGGTGTTACCGACAAGTATCTCTTTTGATGAGCTATTGTAATCGGTTGTGATCTTTACGCTGTCGATGACATTATAAATCGCCTTATGGAGGGTAACTGCCGAAGCCTTTTCTTCCTCGGAAGCACTTTCGGTCATTTTTTAACGATAAAAAGAAAACAGTAGGTCGATACGATTGTATCAATCTACTGTTCCTTATTTATGTTGTACAGCCAATTTAGATGCCACCCCCTAAAAAGTCAATAAAATCAAGGGGTTTTCAACTTTTGAAGCGGTTTCATGTGCATCCAAAATAGATGACAATAGATTTATGTCAGCTCTCGTTCGTTTGCTGATGGCATTTCGGGATACGCATCATCTAAATTGTCCGAATACCAATAGGCAACCGACGAGATATCGTCCTGCAACGGCAGGTATCTACCTTCGCTCCTCCAACCGAGTGCTTGTATGGTTACACGCAGATCCTCTTTAAAGTAGATCGGGTCTGTGATATGCCAGCGGTACATATCAAAATATCTTTGCGAACGGTAGATATTGTCGGTGTATCCAACCTTACTAAGTCCGCTGTATGGCGAGGAAAACTCGGTATATTTACCGTTTACGTCAAAGTTGTACGCACCGCAAAAGTAATCCTCTGTGCCCGTTCCGCAAATGGAGGGAAAATCGGTGTCGCCGTCTATATAAAACTTTATCTCGCCTTCTCCCCACCATCCGTTAGATTTCACTCCCCAATGCAGATAAGTTCCAACATAAAGACCGTTTCCTTTGATGTCGTCAAGTATCGTATATACCTCTTTGTAAGGCAAGGGATTGACACGTCTGAATTGCGCGTGAAAATACAGACTGTCTGGAGATATCGTTTTCTCTTCACAGTCGATCTGATAGTAAATGTTTGCGTTTGTTGTTCCCGTGTTCTCAATTTCTACTCGGAAGCCTTTAAAATACGGCATCTCAAAATAGCAATTCATCCCTTTGCGAGGATTGTAGCACATTGCAAGACTATTGATCTGACGGTATTCGTTGTAATCCGCGTTCGCGAAAAAGTCAGAAAGCGGAACATCGACTGATGGTGTTTTTTGACCATCAAAATAAATGCGCAATAGCAACTGTCTTCCGTATTTTGCACTATCGGTGATCCAAAAATGCTTAATAGCCCCCTGTCCCTTAATATCTGCAAGTACGGCTGTTTCCCCCGCGTTTAACACGATATAGGGATTAACCTTCCAGCCTTGCCCAAGCTCTCTGGCAGCATTTGCTGCACTCCCTTCGTCAAGCGTTGCCTTTCCGCCCTCGCCTTTCATTCCCGTTATATTTTCGGGTGAAACGGAAAACGTGCGGATATCTTTTTTCAAAGTTAAGTCATTTAACATTTTTTGCACCTCCACAATGATTATATTGACATTATAATGCAATTGCGGTATAATGTAAATGACCAATATTGACATTGATTTAACATTTCTTGATAGGAGGTGCGGAAATGAATTTATCTTTGATCAATCCATATATTCGTTTGGCAAGGGAATCAAGAATTCCGAAAGGACATAATATTGCCAAACGAGTTATCTACGACTACGAGTTGATATATATTGAAGAAGGATCATTTACCTTTATATATGGTGATAAATCCTTTCTCTGCAATGCAGGAGATCTCATTTTTATCCGCCCCGGAATACCGCACAGCTTTATTATTGACCTTGGAGAAATATCTCAGCCACACATTCATTTTGATATTACGCATCGTCCTCAAAGCGAGATCATTCCTATATCATTTAAGGATCTTGATAAAATGTCAGAGGAGGAGAGAGGATGGATACACGAGGATTTCTTTCCATCATTTCATCAATCCCCCCTGATTCATATTCAAAACAAGTCTGATTTTTTGGAGAATTTTTATCATATTGTTTCAGACAATTCTGACGCGTTAACAAAAAAATCATTGATCATCAAGCTGATTGCCGCCATAATAAATGAAAATTTTTCGGAATTGATTCAAGACAACAATCACGTAAATGTAGTAAAGCAGATCAAGGATTATATAGATGCAGGAAACGGCATGGGAATGACGCTCGACAATTTTGCTAAAACGTTTTTTTACGATAAATTTTATTTAGAAAGAAAATTCAAGGAATCCTATGGAGTAAACCTTATTGAATACAGAAACAAAAAAAGAATGGAGCTTGCAAAGCATCTTTTGAAGCTACATTCCGTATCAGAGGTTTCGGAATCGGTAGGATATCAGTCTATATATGCATTTAGCAGAGCCTATAAAAGTTTTTTTGGCTATGCGCCGAGTAAAAATAGAGGCTAAGCACTTATTGTTAAAGTTCAAATCCCATCTGCGCGGCGATTTTGGCATTTGGCATCTATAAAAATTACACTTCTAAAATAGGCACAAAAAATCCCAGAAGCCTTGTGACATCTGGGTTTTCCACAGAATATGGGTTGATTTTGTAAGTTCGCTTTTTGCTGATCTCATAATTTGTAGGCTTGATGAAGCATTCCTGTCCGTTTTCCTCTAAGTACAGATAGTTCTCGCTGCTCTCGTATCCCGCATCGGCAATGAT
>JAFXAN010000106.1 GCA_017517035.1 Clostridia bacterium | reverse complement strand
CAGTTACAACACCACCGATAACCGTTGCAATGCTCTCATCGGAGGATGTCCAAACGACATTCTTGTTCGTAGCATTTTCGGGAGCAACCGTTGCGTTAAGCGTGAACGCCTCGCCTTCGATAAGCTCCTTTTCGGAGATATCGAGAGAGATGCCTGTCACAGGAATGATCTTCTCCTTGACGGTCAGAACACACTCGGCAGACTTTCCGCCGTCCTCGGTTATGGCTGTGATCGTTACTCTTCCTGCTTTTTTCGCAGTTACAACACCACCGATAACCGTTGCAATGCTCTCATCGGAGGATGTCCAAACGACATTCTTGTTGGTCGCATTTTCGGGAGCAACCGTTGCGTTAAGAGTAAACGCCTCCCCCTCGGTGAGTTCCTTTTCGGTTATGTTAAGAGAAACAGACTCAACATCAACCAAAAACCAATTCTCATCTATGTCAACTGTAACTGTATAGTTCTTTTTGGTGTCCCTCAAAAAATTCGGGTTATTATTAAACTCCAAAAGGAGCTGCCCGTCCTTTTCTCTGAAGCCGTAAATATTATATGTAGCCTCGATTGTACTATAAGGATTATCAGGCGTGAGCACCTTCTTTGCCTTTTTTGAAACCGTATCAAAAACATAGATCGAATCGGGCATATTGAACAGAAGGAAATCTCCGCAGGCTGCAAGATAGGTATAGCATCCCTGCCAACAATATTCTTCATTCATCATCCAATATACATCTACATCCCAAACCGGCTCGCCGTCATAGTTCTCAATTCGAGCATCTTCATGATCAACATAATATATCTCATCACCGATAAGCTGGAAAGAGGCTATCGAATCACGCCAGAAAGAATCATCAAATCTCGTGCTTGACGGGGTTGTATCATAGTCGATCACGCCATTCTTGTGATGATGCTTCTTAAAATCCTCATAGGAGCAAAGGAAATTGGTATGCGTAACTCTTCCCGAAACATCCCAGACGGGGTCATCCCAGGTTACATCAACATAATAATATTCTCCGTCGATAACAACGATATTCCAAACATGAAGCATAACATCGGATGAGCAAAGGTAGCTCTTTATTCCAACGCAGCTGAGAAGATATGAATAAAGCTCCGCATAGCCCTGGCAAACCGCAACCTCATTTATAACAACGCCAAAGGGAGTATAGGAAGCCAGCGGCAAAGTTCCCGCATCGGCATTTTCCTTATCATAATCGCATCTGAGGGCTATTCTGTCATGGAGAATAAGGGCTTTCTGCACATCTGTCAGGCTATCGTCGACACCTTCAAGATAGCTCTCTATCTTCGCATCCCATATAGCCTTATATTCCTCGTATTTCTCTTCTTCCACAAGATATTCAAAAACCATCTTGACTAAAAAGTCTGAATTACCGTATTTGGTACAACCTGCAAGATTTACATGGAAGCAGTCTGTAAAATTATCCGAAAAGAAAGCATATAATTCAGCCAACATGCTTGATGGGATCCTATATTCCCAAATATCGAGATTTTGTTCATAATTCAATACCGCAGCTCTTATCCTTGCTTTAAGCTCCTCTGCATCAAAATAGTCCTCGAAAACCTCGGTGCTGTCATAAGGCGCTTGGTATTCAATGGAAATTATATCCGATTCGTCAATAAACTCCTCTTCAGCGCAAACAGGGAAAACGATGAAAGCACAAAGTGCCAACAAAATGGCAAACGAAGATAGCAATGCTTTTTTCATTTTACTTCCTTCTTTCAAATATATGTTTTTAATATTTGGTCCAACTTCAATTATATACCTTTTAACCCTCATTGTCAAGTTTTTTGCGCATTTTTATGCAAATTTCCATTCAGCGAAGCCTTTCGTTTTCTCCAATCGGGCATTCTGCGCTCCAGCTCATAATAAAACGATGCGGAATGATTTGCCACAAGAAAATGGCAGTATTCGTGCATTGCCACATATTCAATGATCTCATCGGGATGATCGCAAAGAGAAATATTGAGCCGCACCAGATTTTTCTTTGGAAAACAATATCCCCATCTGCTCTTCCCCGAGCAAAGCTCGATCCTCGGCTTTTTATATTCACCTTCAAAAAACATAGGCTCGATGCTTCGGCAGATCGCCTCGGCTTTTTCAAGGAATCTCGACTTCTCCTCAGATGAATATGCTCTTGACGGAACACATGGAGGCAGTTTTTTTATGATCTCTGCAATTTTTAGACTTTTTTCCTCCACAAAGGAAATTATGCGCCTCTCAGGTGTGCTGTACGGTGCGGAAACGGCAACGCTTCCGTCCTCACGCACCCTGATATTTATATTTTTTACACTTTTTCGGGTGACGGTATATTCAAATCCGCCGCGCTCACTTTTATAGCCTGCCATATCAGAAGGAGCTGATGGGAAGCGAATCGTCATCTGCGCCCTTTTCAACGCCCTTTATCTGAACATAAAAGCTTCTGTCGGGAGCGACCTCAACATGAACTCTGTCGCCTGTTTTTTTGCCGAGAAGAGCCTTTCCGAGTGGCGATTCTCCGCTGATATATCCCTTTGTGACATCCTGGCGCAGTGTTGTGACAAGCTGTATCTTCTTTGTCATTCCGTTCATTTCGTAATAAAGCTCAACCTTGTCAAAAAGACCGATCTCCTCGCTTTTTTCGTCTATTTCGACTATAATTGCGGTTTCGATCATATTTTTCAGATATCTGATCCTGCTCTCATTGCGGTTTTTATCTCGCTTTGCCTCCTTATATTCGGCATTTTCGCTCAGATCTCCGTATTCTCTTGTGCGCTTGACCTCCTCAAGCAGCTTCGGGCGAAGCTCCTTTGCCCTATAATCTATCTCCTCCTGCATCTTCTTGATATCGACGCTTGTCAGCTTATCATGCATTTTTCTTCTTCCTTTCACTTATTATATTTTTATAATGATACCACATCCTGCGGCAAAAAGAAAGTGAAATTTGTAAACATCAAAAAATAATCTTGCTTTAGACGGATTTATATGGTAAAATAATGGCAGAAATCAAAATCAAGAGGTAAAAATGAAGCTTCCGATAGAATTTGAAAACAGAATGAGAGAGCTGCTCCGGGATGATTTTCCCGCATTTCTCTCCGCAATGGACACGGAAAATGTCCGTGCGCTCCGAGTGAACACTTTGAAATATAAAACAGAAGAGCTTGAAGCCGAGGAGGAGCTGTGCTGCCAAAAGCTCTCCTTTTGCGACGAGGGATATATTTTTAACTATGACCACATCGGCTCGCACCCGCTTCACCACAGCGGCGCAATATATGTTCAGGAGCCTGCCGCAATGGCTGCGGTGGCTTCGGTCGAAATCAAGCCCGGAATGAAGATACTTGACCTTTGCGCAGCTCCCGGTGGAAAATCCACTCAAGCAGCGGCACTCCTTCTCGGTGAGGGAATAATCGTCTCAAACGAGATCGACCGAAAAAGATGCAGCATACTTGCGCAGAATATTGAGAGAATGGGTATCCGAAATGCGGTGGTAACAAACGCTTCTTCCGCAGAGATCGGCGAAACATATAATGACGAATTTGACCTTGTTATTGTTGATGCTCCCTGCTCGGGCGAGGGAATGATGCGAAAAAATCCCCTGGCTGTCAGCGAATGGAGCACTGACAATATCAGAATGTGCGCAGAGCGTCAAAGTGAAATACTCGGAAATGTTGCCCACACGGTGAAGGACGGCGGAAGGCTGCTCTATTCCACCTGCACATTTGCGCCGGAGGAAAACGAGATGCTTCTCTCATCCTTCCTCTCCGAAAATCCCGATTTTCACTTGATACCCGTAAAGGATGCGGTGAGTGCTTCAACGGCAGACGGGCTTTCCCAATACGGTGAGGAAATGAAGCTTTGCCGCCGTTTTTATCCTCATGTTTCAATGGGTGAGGGACAATTCATTGCGCTTTTGCAACGAGACTGCCCTTTTATTCCCACAGAAAAATCAGAAAAAAAGAAGGACAAAAAGGAAAAAAGCCAAAAGCCTGATCCCAATTTGTCCATTGTAAGAGATTTTCTTGCGGAGGTACTGACAGAGGACGGCTTGCTCGAGACCGAAAAATACGAGATCAAATGTTTCGACGACGGAAACTACTATCTTTCACCGAAAATCGCAATGCCCCGCTCGATAAAATGCCCCGGGGTTGCCATTGGCACGGTGCAAAAGGGCAGACTTGTGCCACATCACAATTTTTTCACCGCCTATGGTGAGTTTTTCAAGAGAAAGATCGTCCTCGCAAAAGGAGACGAGAGAGTCGAAAAATATCTCCACGGAGAGAGCATAAACACGGATTGTGCAAACGGATTTGCCGCTGTCTTTTACTGCACCGCCTCAATGGGCGGAGCGAAGGTGACATCCGGAGAGGCGAAGAATTACTACCCGAAAGGACTGAGAAAATAACAAAACAGTGATTCGGGCAAATAAATTCAGTTTTTCTCTTTTTTCTGCTCGATCTCACCCTCAAGCTCTTTTATTCTTGCCATGACCTTGTCTATTTCGTCAAGTGCGCTTGCGATCTGCTCGGGGATCTCGTCCATGCCTCGAATAAGTCCCTCCGAGGCTCTGCCAAGCTCCTCATATCTGTCGCAGAGTCTTGATTCCTCTGCCTTGAGCTTGATCTTCGTTGCGGCAATGTCTGTTACCTCTGCCGTCTTTTTCGCTGCTTTGTCGCAGGCGTTTTCCAGTGAATTTACGAACTTTTCAAATTTTGACATAATGTTTCTCCTTTCGGATTTATCCATATATATTATATTCCCCAAAAACCTTCTTGTAAAGACTTTTTCTGTTTTTTGTTTAAAAAAATAATCTTTGGAAAGAATAAGAACAGAAAGGTCGGTAATGTTATGAATATTGATAAGAAAACTTACAAAAAATACGCTTCTGCTCACGCTAAAAAATCCCCCACAGCCAAAAACTGCATTTGGGCATTTTGCGTTGGCGGTGCGATATGCGCTTTTGCGGAGCTTCTGACTAATATTTATGGAATCTTGGGACTTTCAAAGGATGATGCAGGGACTCTCACATCGGTAACGCTGATATTTCTCGCTGCACTTCTCACGGGACTTGGATTTTTTGACTGCATCGCAAAGCACGCAGGCGCAGGCACGCTGGTTCCCATAACGGGATTTGCAAATTCGGTGGTTTCGCCCGCCATAGACACCAAAAGCGAGGGACTTGTACTGGGTGTGGGTGCAAAGATCTTCACGGTTGCAGGGCCTGTGCTGCTCTACGGCACTCTTGCGGGCGCACTTTACGGAGTTATTTATTGGATAACCACATTATTCTGAAATAAGGCTGTCTCACGGGGAGACGGCCTTTTCGATTATATTTGATTTTAAAAACAGTAACTTACCGATTCAGATATGCTCTTTCTTTTTTGTTTTTTTACAAATTGTTTGCTATATCTGTTGGTTTCACCCCAACATTTATTATAGAACCTACTTTTTATGTTCTCTCATCAAGGTGGTGCCGACGCATAGGAAAAGCGCCATCCGCTTCGCTTCGTGACGCTTTTCCTATGCATTTTTATATTTCTTTATCTTTTAGTCAGATTTTTTATACCCCAACTATTGACAAAGAGACTTTATATGTATTATAATTTATAAAAATATATTTATAAAGTGGTGTTTGGTATGCAATTTGTTATTAATCCAAAATCTATTTCAGAAAGTGATGTTGTTGTTATTGGTGGAGGAACGGCAGGCGTCTTTGCTGCAATTTCTGCTGCAAAAAACGGGGTTAAAACTATTCTTGTTGAAAAAAACAGCACCTTAGGGGGTACTGTGACTACAGGCGGAGTAAATTT
>JAFXAN010000105.1 GCA_017517035.1 Clostridia bacterium | reverse complement strand
CCGTAGAAACACAGATAAACAACAATAAAAATCCTCTTTTTAAAGTTTTGCTCAAGCTTTTTTAAAAGCTTGCGGGAGCCGGCAACGGTGCCGGTCGCCACCGCAGTGGCGAAACTCCTTCACCGATAAATTACTGTTTATACAAGGAGTAATATGAAAATTTTTGATACTATTGCCGCCGTTTCAACACCGAGAGGAAAGGGCGGAGTTGCCATGATAAGAATCAGCGGTGAGACGGCAGTGGAGCTTGCATCAAAGGTGTTCTTCCCAAAAAGCGGAAAGAGCCTTTCGGAAATAGGACACGGAAGAGCTGTTTACGGCGTCATTAAAGAGCATGACGGAAAAGGGGATAGCTATATCCTCGATGACGGCATTGCAACCGTGTTCTTTGCCCCCGCTTCCTTCACGGGCGAAAACACAGTTGAAATATGCTGTCATGGCGGTGTGCTTGTGACAGAAAAAGTTCTTTCGGCTTGCTTTGCGGCAGGATGCAGACCGGCTGAGGCGGGAGAATTTACAAGAAGAGCATTTATTTCCGGAAAAATGAGTCTCAGCGAGGCAGAAGATCTTGGCGCACTTCTTGATGCAAAGACCGAGGGACAGCTTCGCCTTTCGAGAAAGGGACTTGACGGTCATCTTGCAGAGCGTATAGATGAGATTTATAGCAGCCTTCGCAGCGTTTTGATGGGAGTTTATGCTAAAATTGATTTTCCGGATGAAGATCTTGCCGAAATTACAGAAAATGAAATGCTTGATAATGTAAAGTCGGCAATCGACACTCTAAGGACACTTGAGAGCACATATAAAGCATCAAAGGCGATAAGAGAGGGCGTGAAAACCGTTATTTGCGGAAGAACAAATGCGGGAAAAAGCTCACTTTATAACCGCATTCTCGGAAGAGATGCAGCAATCGTAACGAGTATTCCCGGAACTACAAGGGATATCCTTGAGCAAACTGCGGCTCTCGGCAATGTAACATTGCTTCTTTGTGATACTGCGGGTCTGAGGGAGACGGAGGATGTTGTTGAAAGCATCGGAATCGAAAGAAGCCGTGATGCTATGGAGAGCGCAGAGCTGATTTTTGCGGTTTTTGATGCTTCGGAGGATTTCACAGAAGATGATCTTGATCTAATCGGGGAGATATCGGGGAAAGAGAATGTAATAGCCCTGCTAAATAAATGCGATCTTGATACAGCAGATGCAGATGAAAAGAAAAAAATGCTTGCGGGAATTGAAAATATAATATGTCTTTCAGCAAAAACAGGTGAAGGCTATGATGCGCTTGCAGAGAAAGTTGAGGCAATGTTTGAGTGCGGAGAATTTGAGCTTAGATATGACACAATGGTCACAAGTGCTCGTCAGCACGCAGCTATACTCCAAGCACTTTCTCATTTGAAAAATGCGGAAGAGGCTCTTGCCACAGGGCTTCCCGTTGACCTTTGCGGAACGGATATCGAATGTGCGATGTCATCTCTTGCGGAGCTTGACGGAAGGGCTGTTTCCGAGGATATCGTTGCGGGGATCTTTTCCAATTTCTGCGTCGGCAAGTAATAATTATGCAGCGGAAAATGCTTGGATTTTTTGCTATTTGTTTCTTTTTTGTGCAAAATGTAGAAAAAACACTTTCTGTCAAAAAGGACTTGACAAGTTGTTGGCAAAGTTTTCCACAGGCTTGTATTTGAAAGCAAGGAAAAGAGCCTTGATTTCAATGGGTTTTACACAGTTTCCACAGAGTTTTCCACAGTTTTGCACAATTGGGTGCTTCGGAAAGCAGGTTTTCAACATTTGGTTATAGTGACGAAAAAGTATTTTTTTCATGAATAAAAAACCGAATCAGACGGGAAAAAACGGCATTCGTCAAGAAAATTCAGGCTCGGAAGCGAATAGAACATAATGTATAAAAGAGGCTGAAGAAATCGTTCTCCAAACGATTTCTTCAGCCTCATTTTTTTGAATATAAAAAAGATAAACAGTAATTTAGCTAACAGTCGGAGAAGGTGAAATTATACCCCAATGCTACGCATTGCCCTACGGGTTCGACTACGCACATTCGTGCTCCGCTCAGGGTGACAGCTATGGGTTTATCATCCTTTAGCGTTTCCAGATCCTTCACTTCGTTCAGGATGACGAGTGAGGAGATTGATGACAAGTTTTCTACATAGAATTCTCATAAATTCCATGTAGAAACACAGATAAACAACAATAAAAATTCCCTTTTTCAAAGTTTTGCTCAAGCTTTTTTAAAAGCTTGCGGGAGCCGGCAACGGTGCCGGTCGCCTCCGCAGAGGCGAAACTCCCTCACCGACAAATTACTGTTTACACAAGCTCCATACTGATTCTCCTTGAGGGGATATCGGCACTTATAATCTTAACTCTTACAGTTTGACCGAGGCAGTAGGAGGTTCTTCCGAATGAAAGAGTGAAATGCTTTTCATCAAAGGTGAATCTTCCGTCCATACTTTCAAGGGGCACAAGACCTTCGATGGTGTTGGGAAGCTGGATGAAAAGGCCAAATGATGTGACGGAGCTTATAACTCCCTCAAATTCCTCGCCAACCTTATCCGACATATATATTACTTTATAAAGATCGTCGATTTCACGCTCTGCGGAAAGGGCTTTCAGCTCATTTTCACTGGATCTTGCGGCACTTTCTCCTGCAAAGGTCGTCAGGCGTGTGAGATTGCTTCCGTGCGCCTCTCCACGAAGCATAGCCTTGACTATCCTATGAACGGTAAGGTCGGGATAACGGCGGATGGGAGATGTGAAATGGCAGTAAAGGTCGATGGCAAGACCGAAATGAGGTGCGGGCTGTGCCGAATATTTTGCTTTCATCATGGCACGGAGCATAACGCCCGAAAGTACGGCGCTCAGCCCCTTTTCACGGCTTTCTTCAAGTAAAGCGGCAAATGCGGAGGGGTAGAGAGTTTTTGCCCTCAGCGGCTTTATATCAAGTCCGATCCCAAGCGCAAATGAAGCGAAGCTTTGGAGCTTTTCGGGGGCGGGGGATTCGTGGACACGGTAGACGCAGGGAAGCGAAAGGTCTGTCAGAAATGTTGCAACGCCCTCGTTGGCACAGAGCATAAATTGCTCGATCATTTTTTCGCCATCTCCTCGTTCTCTTGCAACGATATCAACAGGCTCACCGTTCTTGCCGAGAAGAATCACCGCTTCTTCGGTATCAAGCTCAACCGATCCACGCTCTTCCGAGCGTTTTTTTAATATTTTGTAAAGTGAGTGCATTTCCGAAAGTGTTTCAAGCACCTCGGAATATTTTTCTGCAAATTCCGAATTTTTGCCTTTTTCAAAAATGTCATTGATCTCGCTGTAAACTCCCCTCACCTTTGAGCGTATAACCGTTTCCGCAAGCTCTGTTTCGAGAATTTTTCCGTTTTTATCAAGTGTCATAAAGGCGGAAAGTGCATAGCGGTCAAGACCGCCGCCAAGAGAGCAGGAGCCGTTTGAAAGGCTTCTTGGAAGCATGGGAATGACCTTATCGGTGAAATAAACGCTCGTTCCTCGTGACAGAGCACATTTATCAGTGGCAGAGCCGAATCTGACATATTCAGAAACATCGGCGATATGCACTCCGAGACGGTAATTTTCACCGACTTTTTCAAGCGAAATGGCATCATCAAGATCCTTTGCATCCGCACCGTCGATGGTGAAGATGATCTTATCTCTCAGATCGAGCCTGCCTTCTGTTTTTATTGGAAGCTCGGATGCCTTTTGTGCTTCCTCAAGAACTTCCTCCGAAAATTCTGTTTCAATACCGTTTTCTGCAAGAATTGCGGCATAATTTGCGCTTTTTGTTTCGGAATCTCCGAAATTTGCTATGATCTCTCCCGAAAGTTCATCTTTCTCGGAGGGGAATTTTGTGACCCTCGCTTCAACCTTGTCGCCAACGGAAACTCCGGCGTCTCTTGCTGCACGGGCATCAATGAAAACCGAATAGGGAAGCTTTTTTCTGTCCGGCTCAACCCAACCGACGGTATGATATTTTCTTCCTCTTTTTTCATCTATCTCATAATAAACGCCAACAACATTGTTCTTTGCAAGATACCGTTCGTTTATCTTCACTATCTCTCCCTCGGGACCTTTATCACGCCTTTTTTCCTCGGGGATGGGAACAAGCTTTCCGCCCTTTGATCTTTTCAGTTTTCTTGTGTCAAAATGCTTATCGCGGCTTTGGTGCTCTGTTATGCGGACAAGAACCTTGTCTCCGTCAAGCGCAAAGAGGGTTTTTGCGGCAGGGATGAAAATGTCCTCACCGCCGTTATCGGGAGTGACAAAACCGAAATGTTTCGTTGTGCCTCTGTAGCTTCCGCTGACTATTCCGACAGATCCGAGAGATGTGATCTTGCCTTTTTTGGTCAGAGCGATTTTTCCGTCACTTGCCAATTTTTGAATAAGCGAGAAAAATTCTTCCGATTCCTCTTCCGGAATCTCCATAAGCGCAATGAGATCACTCGGGTGAAGAGGTCTGTATTCGGGATCTTCAATTATTTCTATGATGCTTTCAGCGTATTTTTCACTTAACATGGCTAAATCACATCCTTTCAAAATTCACCAAAAATATAGCTCATTGATTATTCTTTGTGTATTCTCCGGGGAATATTCTATCTCCTCGGAAATTATCCTTCCTATTACCTCTGGCGTGATATCACTTTCAGAGATGTAAACAGAAACAAAAAGTCTTTCAAGAAAAAGACAAAATCCGAGCATAGCAAGATACTCTTCATAATCAAATGCACAGGTGCAATGTCTGTAAATAAAATATGCAAGAGCACGCTCTGATATCTCCTCTATCTCTTTTGGCGTTTTTTCAAGAGACGAATAGTTCAGGAACAGTTCCTTATGCGCCGCATCAAGATATTCAAGCTCCTCTATTATTTCATGCCACTTGGCATCCTCAAAAATATGTGGGGATATATCAAATCTTTCATATATAGCGTGCAGTCTATCATCATAAGAAATGCTGTCGTTTTTGAGAATGGAATAAATTTCTTTCCTGTATTCATGCGTGTCGATACCGATGTTGCAGCATTCTCCGCAAACATTACCGATATGCTCGATAACATCATATTCATCGCTTGAAAGAATGATCCTTGCAGCCTCTTCGCATGCCATTCCGAGACCGACTTCCTTGCCCTTCAGAAAATCATTATAAAATCTCGGATGCTCACGGCAGATCCGGCAAAGATATTCTTCTCCAAGCTCACATATGATCCTGCAAAGACCGTTTTCGTCAAGATGGGGGCATCTTTTGTTTTCTTCCAGCACAAAATGAGGATCTTCACTCATTTCCATGCTGTTTTTTATGTTTTTTCCGTAACCGCTATCAAGAGCGTTATACTTTTTTGCACTATCGGGGTCAATATCTATTTCCCAACCGATGCAGCAGTTATGTGTACATTTTTCTGCGATGCAAGAAAAATCTTTATAGTATTTTGGAGCAAAAAGTTTCATTTGTTTACCACCGTTTTTCTAAAGTTTGTCAAAATATCAAGGAAAGGTCAAGGCGTTCACCTTGACCTTAAAAATATCAGAACAGCTCAATAAGCTCCTTGGGGCTTTTTGTGAAATTGAGCTTGCCATCCTCTGTTACTGCAATCATATCCTCAATGCGGCATCCGTATTTTCCAACGATATAGATACCCGGCTCGCAGGTCACAACATGACCTATCTCCAGCTTCTTTTCGGGAGAGACCTTTGGAGAAAGTCTCGGGGCTTCGTGAATGAACATACCAACTCCGTGACCCAGTCCGTGACCGAAGCAGCCCTTATATCCTTCGCCCTCGATTATGTCTCTTGCAGCCTTATCAACTGCCATGCAGCTTTCGCCTTCTTTTATCATTTCAAGTCCTGCAAGCTGAGCACGAAGAACAGTATTATAAAGCTTCTTCATCTCGGCATCTGCTTTTCCCAAAACGACCGTTCTTGTCATATCCGAGCAATAGCCGTCAAGCCTTGCACCGAAATCCATGGTGAAAAATCCTGCTTCAAGCTTTCTGTTTTCGGGAACACCGTGGGGAAGGGAGGATGACTTGCCCGAAACCGCAATGGTATCAAAGGCAACAGACTGTGCGCCCTGTCCTCTCATGAAAAATTCAAGCTCAAGAGCAACCTCAAGCTCTGTCATATCGGGTTTTATGAAATTGAGTATATGAGCAAAGGCATCGTCTGTTATCTTCTGAGCCTTTGCCATGATCTCAAGCTCTTCGGGAGTTTTTCTTTCTCTCTGATTCTCAATGAGAGCCGAGCCGCCCCCGATAAGCTTGGTACCTTCGAAAAGCTTATCAAATCTTGCATATGCGGCACAGGAAAGGGTGTTGTCCTCATAATAAAGTTTCTTAACGCCGTTTTCAGTGAGCAGTGCGGCAATTTCCAGCCCCATATCCGAGGGCATAAGTATCTCAAATTCATCGCCAACAGCAGATTCTGCTGCTTCGATATAACGGAAATCTGTTATAACATAAGATTTTTTGCGTGTCACAAGAACATATCCGTCTGTAAAGCTAAAGCCTGTAAGATAATACTGGTTAAGCTCGCTTGTAACGAAAATACCGTCAATGGAAGGATCCATTGATGCGATAAGTCTGTCTTTTCTCGTCATGTTTTTTTACCTCACTTTTCACTGTATTCAAGGCAAGCACGCTTCATATAGAGCGCATCCTCCGCCTGTGTGCCCGCAGATTCGCAAATGATTCTCGGAGCAAGATCATTTTTTATGATTGTTTCCGCAAGAGGCTCAAAGAAAGGACCGAAGGTGGTATCATCAAATGTGAGGTGCTTTTTTTCGCCTGCGGATGTATATTCTATCTTTGAAAAATGGCAATGGAGATTTCTTGCGATATCGTCGCCAAGTTCCTCACCGATTCTATCGAAGACCCGCTTGTATGCATCGCTGTCGGGGAAAAGTCCGCCAACCTCTCTTGCATTGAGATGACCGAAGTCAACAACCGGAACAAAGCAAGGTGCGGTCTTGCAAAGCTCTATCACCTCATCAAGTGTTCCGAGCTGATTAATCTTTCCCATGGTTTCAAGCCCGAGCTTTATTTTGGTGTCCTTATTATCCTCATAAACTCTCATGAGTGTGTCTTTTGCAAGGCTCATTGCCTCTTCTCGGCTTATCTTTGCGGCGCTTCCGCTGTGAATAACAATCGTGTCAGCCATGAGAAGCTCTGCAGCTCTTATGCTGTCCTTTATATAGGTAAGGCTCTTGAGTCTTTTTTCTTCTTCGATTCCGGAAAGTGAGATGAAATAAGGGGTATGGAGCGACATGAGGATGCCATGCTCCTTTGCCTTTTTACCAATTGCACTAAGGGTTGCTTCGCTTGTGCGAAGTCCGTTGCCTGCCTGATATTCATAGGCGTCAAGCCCCATTCCTTCGAGCCATCCGAATGCCTCCATTGTGGATTTATGACCCTCGGCATAAAAGAGGTCGCAATTTCCCGCAGGACCGAATTTTGCCTTTAGCATTTGATTCTCCTTACTGTAAAAACTGTTTTCTGACCTGCTGACGCTTGAAATAAGCTATAAAAGGCTTTTCAAGGAAGCGTTTGAATCTGAAAAAGAAGGTTTTTTTATCGTTGATGGGCGGCACGAGTATTGCACGCAGCCCGAGACGCTTTCCAACAAGCACATCTGTAAATATCTGGTCACCGATAACGCAGGTGTCGGCAATATCGCATTTCAAGCGATTCAAAACATCAACATAGCTTTTTGTTGAAGGCTTTTTGCAGTCAAAATATGCAGGGAGGCGCAGACTTTGATTAAAGCGGCGCACTCTTGTGGCATCGTTGTTCGACATAAGAGCAGCACCGATACCGGCATTTCTCAGATCCTCGAACCATTTGATAACTCTCATATTCGGGTCGGGAGCTTCATAGGGCGCAAGGGTATTGTCGATATCCACAAGCACAGTCTTCACTCCGATGGAGTGGAGAAACTCGGGTGTAATATCGCTGAATTTGTCGAACATATAATCGGGTAAAAATAAGGAAGCCATTCTGAATAATCCTTTACTTAAAGTTGCTTTTTCTTTTGCACATACATATTTATTATAACATAATGGCAGAAATTAATCAAGGTTTTTTTGAAAAATACTTTATAAACAGTTATTTGTCGGTGCGTCGATAAAACGCAAATTTGTAGGGGACGGCGACCTCGACGTCCCATTTATCATTTAAAATTCACGGTTATTTCGCGTCTTTTGTGGGACGTCGTGGTCGCCGTCCCCTACAAAAACGCATCTTTGACCGTTCGATAAATTCCTGTTTAAAATCAAAAGGGGCTATCTGATGTGACAGCCCCGATTTGATCAGTATGTGGTATTTGCAACAGAAGATTTAACATCATATTTTGAGATGAGTTCTTCGTTGAATTTTATTTTGCTTTCGTATTTTGAAAGTCTTGCTGTGAACACCTCTGTTGTGAGAGTGTCCTCAAAATCCGAGAAGAAGTCCTCGTTTGTAACCGAAGCATAGCCCTTTTCATCAAGAGGCAGTCTCTTCACGATATGTATTCCGTATTCGGATTCCACCATAGTGAATTCTCCCTCACCAAGTGAAAAAGCAGCTTCAATGACCTCTTCAACATATTGTGAGGATTTTGTTAGATAATATCCGTTTGGATATGTCTTTGCCGCATCGTCTTCGTTTTGAGAAGCCATGAGAAGGTCGAAATCCTGACCTGCCGTAAGCGAAGTCATAACAGAGGAAGCCTTATTCTTCTGCTCTGTAAGCTCCTCCTCGGTATAATCTCTTGTCTCAACATAACCTTGCTCGTTATAGACATAATTGCCTTCTTCATCTGTAACGGGCTTGTTTGCGGTATAGAAGAAGATCTGTTTTATGCGAGCGTAATTGTTGTTATAATATTCATTTTTTACATTGTCCGAGATCGGTTCGACACCGCCTGCGCCATAGAGATAGTCACGGAGATAGCTCATCTTCGCTTCGATTATATAAACCTCGCGCAGAATATCGTAATTGACACCGTACTGTGCAAGCTCGGCGTTAAGTGTAGCTTTGTCCCCGTCCGCACGCTCACGAAGGATCTTTTCCATTGTTGAATCAATGGATTTTATCTCGCTCTCGGGAAGCTTAAGCTTAAGTTCTTCAAATTCGTGAAGAACGCAGAGAAGTGTCATTGCGTTTTGCTTTACAAAACCGGTGAATATTTCGTTATATGTTTTTCCGTCGGATGTCTGATCCCAAACGGTCTCGTCGCTTCCACCGTAATTGCCCTTTATTCTCGAAAGCCAGAGACGGTACATATTAACGCTTATTTCATTGCCCGAAAGTGTCATTATCGGCTCACCCATCTTTGATGAGCATGAAGCGAAAAAGCAGACCGACAGTACAAGGGCGAGAAGAAGGGAAGAAAATCTTAAGATTCTTCTGTTTTTCATATTTTAACATTCGCTCCTTTGGAACTTTTTACACATTTTTTATATTATATCATAATGCTGTCTTAAAATCAAGCATCCTTTGAAAAATCATCCTTATATGTCATACAAAACAGGAAGCTCAATATAGGATTCATCAAGCAAAACCGTGTTATTTGCGATTTTGGCTGTTGTTTGAGTTGAAAACAATCCTTTTTGATTTGTGTGGGGAACATATTGAGGGAATGCAGAGGAGGAAATATCAATACGCAGTTTTTCTCCTTTATGGATCATAAATGCGTGCTCATCAAATGAAAAACTCATTTCAAGCTTATCGTTTGGTGTGTAATTCGGATCGAAATTTGAGATCTTATTTATATCGTCACGAAGTCCGTAGTCTCCCTCAAATTTG